>JABMQV010000569.1 GCA_013203065.1 Desulfobacteraceae bacterium
CCACTCGCTGGATCGAGCAGTGGAAGGAATCCGAGAAAAAACGAAAGGAAAAAGAAGAAAAAGAGGCCAGGGAAAAGGGTGTTGAAATCAAGAGGGATAAATCAAAAAAAGGACATTCCATATTCATGGATTTCTACGCCATAGGCGCCCGAACGCATATGCAACAATATGGGACAACGAAGCGTCAGTTAGCCGTCATCGCGGCCAAAGCCCACAATAACTCCACCCTCAACCCCCTGGCCCAATATACATTTCCCCAGACAGTGGAACAGGTCATGGAGGACCGCGAGGTGGCATATCCCCTGACCCGGGCCATGTGCGCCCCCATCGGGGATGGTGCCGCCGCCGCCATCCTTTGTTCTGAGGAGTTCCTCAAAAAGTATCCCACCAAACGCGCCGTCCGGATCCGGGCATCAATCCTGAAATCGGGCTCGCGTATCGGGAGAAGCGACATCTGCGAACGTGCTTCCATAGCTGCCTATGAACAGGCCGGACTGGGGCCCGAGGATGTCAATGTGGTCGAGGTCCACGATGCAACGGCCTTTGGAGAGCTTTACCAGACTGAAGAAATGGGGTTTTGTCCAAAGGGGGAGGGGGGACCTTTTGCCGAGAGCGGGGCCACTGCCCTTGATGGCAAAGTCCCTGTAAACCCCAGCGGGGGCCTCATCTCCCGGGGACATCCCATCGGGGCCTCGGGACTGGCCCAGATCTATGAACTGGTGACCCAGCTTCGCGGGGAAGCCGGAGAACGGCAGGTCAAGACCCCTCGCATTGCCATGGCTGAAAACGGGGGCGGCACCCTCGGAACAGGAGAGGCGGCCATGACCATCCATATCTTGGAAAATCCGTAAACAGTGACTGTCAAGGGGGGGTGGGAGAAGCCTTCTGTATCGGCTTATCAATCCATAATTTGGAATTGCGTCAGTGACGATAAACTTTCCCATTTTAGAAAGGGGGTAACAGATGACCGAAATTAAGATCATGGCCTCACGGCACGCTGCTTTTTATAGCCCGCTGATTGCACTTATTGCCAAAGGGTTTTTAGAAAAAGAAGGGCTTCGCGGTTCCTACAATGTATTGCCTCCGGGCACTTTCACCAGTCAGGAAGTTGCCTCAAATCGCATGGATGTGGGTCAGGCAGCGGTCTCAGTAAGTTGGGGAAATCTTGAAAAAGGCCAAAAACCCTCCATCGCGCACTTTGCTCAAATAAATACCCGTGATGGGTTTTTCATTGCTGCGAGAGAACCCGACAGGAACTTTACCTGGGATAAGCTTAAACGTGGCAAATTCATGTATGTTCACGGCGGGCAGCCTGAAGCAATGTTACGCTACGGTGCCTTTAAGTTGGGTGTAGACCTTGACGATGTGGAAGGCATCGACAAATCCACCACCAAAGATATGATGGACTCGTGGCGAAAAGGGGAGGGCGATTATTTTCATGAGCAGGGTCCCTACCCGCAGCAACTCGAACACGAAGGGTCGGCCCATCCGGTGGCCTCTGTGGGAGATGCCGTCGGTGCGGTGGCGTTTTCTTCTCTGATATGCCGCTGGGATTGGCTGGAAACGGAAGAGGCTAAGCGATTTTCCAATGCCTTCCGGGCATCAAGGGAGTGGGTCAACACCGCAGACCCCGAAGAAATCGCACAGGCAGAGGCAGACTTCTTTCCAGACCATTCGAAAGAGGCCGTTTCAAGAGCCATCACAGCCTATCAGAGAATGGGAACCTGGGGCGGGGATATTTCAATTCCAAAAGACTTATACGAGAACGCTCTAAATGTCTTCGAACATTCAAGGCTTATCACGCAGCGCCACCCTTTCGAAAAGGTCGTTGTTCCGCCGCCCTAGATCTATACGGGTTATCTCATTTTCCATATTTCTCATCTATGTCTAACCATTTTGACATCTTTAATGTTTTTTCATAATCTTTATACGTAAACAAATCCTCACTCATTTGTTGAACGGAAACGTTTTCCTTTAACATGTTTACAACTTTTGTCACCGCTCTCATTGCAGCAAAAAGGGGGAGGTGCCAATAAAGTACCATCTTAACCCCGGCCTTTTTCCATTCATCGATGCTGATATCAGGTTGACTTGAGAAGTGGTCCTGAACAGCGGCGCAGGCGACGATGGGTGCCTTGACCTCTTTCACGACACGTTTGAATTCCTCAAGTGAATAGAAATCACCCAGCATCGCCATATCAGCTCCATTTTCCACGTACAGATTCAGCCTTCTGATTACCTCGTCGATTCCCA
>JABMQV010000570.1 GCA_013203065.1 Desulfobacteraceae bacterium
ACCAATGCGGCTTTTGTATTAAGCAACAAATATTCCTTTAAAGACGGCCTCTTTGCAGGGTTCGATCAAAAGACCCGTAAGTATAACAAAAAGATGTGGGCCTTTGAAAAAGACTCAAAAGGAAACCCTATAAAAGATCGCTCTCTTAAGGATCCTCGCTGTGTCTTCCAGCAGTTGAAAAAGCATTTCAACCGTTACGATTTAGACACGGTTTCATCCGTTACAGGGACACCAATGGCGGATCTTGAAAAGGTCTATGAAATGTACTCGGCTACCGGACAAAGAGGCAAAGCCGGCACCATCATGTACGCCATGGGCTGGACGCAGCATACTGTGGGTGTCCAAAACATTAGAACCATGGCCATGATACAGTTGCTTTTAGGAAATATGGGTGTTGCCGGCGGCGGCGTAAATGCGCTAAGGGGGGAATCGAATGTGCAGGGTTCCACGGATCACTGTATTCTGTGGCACATCTGGCCCGGCTACCTGAAAACCCCCAGGTCATCGAATGTCAGTTTGGCCGCCTACAATAAGAAATGGACACCCAAGACAAATGATTCGTTGAGCGCCAACTGGTGGGGAAATTATCCCAAGTACACGGTTAGCTTGCTCAAATCCTTCTTCGGAGATAAGGCGACCAAGGCAAATGATTTCGGATACGATTTGCTCCCCAAAGCGGATGACGGGAAAGTCTATTCCTGGCTGGATCTATTTGACGCAATGTACAAGGGAGAATTTACGGGCTTCTTTGCCTGGGGTCAGAATCCTGCAGGATCAGGTGCCAATGCGAATAAAACCAGAAAAGCCTTTGCTAAGCTGGACTGGATGGTGAATGTCAATATCTTTGAAAACGAAACCGGTTCTTTTTGGGAGGGACCTGGAGTAGACCCCAAAAAGATTAAAACAGAGGTCTTCTTCCTCCCCTGTGCCGTTTCCGTTGAAAAGGAGGGTTCAATCACCAACAGTGGACGTTGGAGTCAGTGGCGCTATAAGGCCGCTGAGCCGCCCGGTATTGCAAGACCTGACGGCGATATAATAATGGATCTGATGAAAAAGGTAAGATATCTTTATAGAAAAGATAACAATGCCGTTTTTCCGGAACCGATCCTCAATTTGAAATGGGACTACACTACAAGGGGTAAATTTGATGCTCACAAGATGGCCAAGGAGATAAACGGTTACTTCCAGAGGAACAAAACGGTCAAAGGTAAATCATTTAAGAAGGGAGATCTTGTCCCCAGCTTTGCATATTTACAGGATGACGGCTCCACAAGCAGCGCCAACTGGCTGTATTGTAACTCTTACACTAGCAAGGGAAACATGGCTGCCAGGAGAAAGAGAGAGAAGTCGGGTATCGGCCTGAATCTGGAATGGTCCTGGTGCTGGCCGGTCAACCGCCGCATAATTTATAACCGTGCGTCTGTGGACAAATATGGAAAGCCTTGGGATGCAGAGCACCCGGTTATCGAATGGGATCCCAGTGCTAAAGGCGGTAAAGGCGGATGGGTCGGTGATGTGCCGGATGGAGGCTGGCCTCCGATGTTAAATGCGGATGGTACTCCAAATCCCAAAACCAAATATCCCTTTATTATGAAACCCGAAGGTCATGCACATGTGTTTGGACCAGGGAGGGCTGATGGGCCATTTCCAGAACATTATGAGCCGATCGAGTGTCCCGTGGAGAAAAATCTCTTCTCCAGTCAGCTTGTCAATCCAACAGCAGCTACATATAGTACTGATGCAGATGTTTACAAGACCTGTGATCCAAGATATCCCTTTGTAGCTACTACATACCGGGTCTCCGAACACTGGCAAACCGGTGTAATGACAAGATGGCAACCCTGGCTGTTGGAGACTCAACCCCAGCTTTTTGTTGAGATGAGCCATGAACTGGCCAGGATGAGAGGAATCAAAAACGGTGAAAAGGTCCTTGTAAAATCACCTCGAGGGAAGGTAACAGCGGTAGCAATGGTAACCCATCGCTTCCATCCCTTCAGGATACAGGGGACCGTTGTTCACCAGGTAGGCCTGCCATGGCACTATGGATGGGTCCATCCCAAAGGTGGCGGCGATTCGGCAAACCTGTTAACGCCGTCAGCAGGTGATCCCAACACCAGAATACCTGAAACCAAGGCCTTTATGGTCAACGTAACTGCAATATAAAAGGAGGTGATCTTTATGAGTAAGTCTTTTTTAATCGACACGACAGTTTGTACTGCATGCAGAGGATGCCAGGTTGCCTGTAAGCAGTGGCATAATCTTCCTGCAGAGAAAACTATAAACCGGGGATCATACCAGAACCCTGCAGATCTCTCCTTTAATACCTATAAGCTTGTGAGAATGCGAGAAGAGATAATCGGCGGAAAGCTGAAATGGCTCTTTTTCCCAGATCAATGCAGACATTGTCTTGAGCCTCCATGCCAAGATACGGCGGGAGAGCCTACAGCCATATTTACAGACCAGGCAACAGGGGCGGTTATTTACACTTCCAACACCAAGGGCTTGGACGCCGATGAAATTATCGAATCCTGCCCTTATAATATTCCGCGCAAAGCCCCGGATGGTACGCTTGCCAAGTGTGACATGTGTCTTGATAGGGTTGAAAACGGACTCTTGCCGATTTGTGTTAAAACATGCGCGATGGGCGGTGTGAGCTTCGGGGATCGTAATGAGATACTTTCCCTTGCCCAAAAACGTCTTGCGAATGTTAAAGATAAATACCCACAGGCCATGCTTATAGATCCTGACGACATAAGAGTAATCTACCTTGTCGCTTATGATCCGAATCTATATCATGATTCTGCCGTGGCCTCAAATTCAACCTTGAACATCACAA
>JABMQV010000571.1 GCA_013203065.1 Desulfobacteraceae bacterium
GATCATTTCCTGGGTGGGTAGACCAAGATCCCCCCAGTCATCTTCACGGATAGGACGTCGTAGAATTTTTGATTCAACAAGCCTTAACATGGCACCTCCTTACAAGTCCTATTTCTTGGACGCCGGGTGTTCCCAATCCTTCAATAAATCAGCCCTTATGATATTTTTCCGGATCTTGCCGATGGATGTCTTGAGAAAGTCCTCTTTCTGAAAGATCCAGAATTCGGGGACCTTGAATTTGGCCATCCTTGCCCTGCAAAATTCCGTCAGTTCTTGTTCCGTCGCGCTCGCTCCTTCCTTAAATCTGACGATGGCCATTACCGCCTCGTCCCTTATGGGATCAGGAACCGCGATGACAGCGACCTCTTCAACCGCCGGGTGATCGCTCACGACACGCTCCACTTCGGGGGCAGAGATGTTTTCGGCTGCCCGCTGGATCACGTCTTTTTTGCGATCCATGAAATAGACATAGCCTTCTTCATCCACCTTTCCGTAGTCCCCGGAGTAAAACCAGCCATCTACCAGATCCTTTGAGGTGGCCTCAGGGTTCTTATAGTATTCCTTAAATAAGGATATCCCCGGTTCTCCTTTTATGACGATCTCTCCCATCTCTCCGATGGGTACTTCTTTCCGGTCGTCATCCACGATCTTTACTTCCATACCAAAATTCGGCCACCCCACAGAGCCCCGCCGGTGCTCTCCCCATATGGGCATGATGGTGCAGGGCGCCAGTGTCTCGGTCAACCCATAGAGGTCGATGAGCGTGGTTCCGAATCTTTTCTCAAAGGTATCCCATTCCTCGTCGGACACGGCTATGGCGTAAGGGCATCGCCACAGCTTGTTTTCACCATCCAGGGGATGTTCGGGTTGTGCCAGGATCATCCTCAAGGTCGCAGAAACAAGGGAGCACAGGGTACAATCATATTTCCGAATCAAGGCTGAAAAAGCAGTCGCGCTGAATAGTTCACAGACAACCATGCTTGCCCCGGCGGTCAAACAGGGCCAGTAAGAGAGACACTGAGCATTGACATGAAAAAGGGGCAGCACCAACATGTAGCGATCATCGGGAGTTACCGAAAAGCTCCTGGCACAGATCTCACCAATATAGATGAAATTGGCATGGGTCAGAATAACTCCCTTTGGCCGGGCGGTGGTACCCGATGTGAAAAGCATTTGAGCCGTATCGAGGGGGTCGATGTCAACAGGGTCCAGTTCCGGGGAAGAGGCTTCAAGGATTTCATCCCATGCATGGGTGCCCGGGATTTCTTTTTCCGAACGATAGATCACAATGTCTTTTACCGAGGGGCACTTGGGGCGGATGGTGTCAAACATGGGGTAGTATTGGCCGTCCGTGATGACCATTTTCGCTTTTGAAAAATTGAGCTTGTATTCAAGGTCTTCGGCAACGTCAAAGATGATCGAGGGGATCATGATCGCTCCAATGTTGGTGCAGGCGTGCAACGCCACAAGGAACCCCGGTGAATTGGGAAGATGGACCAGTACGAAGTCCCCTTTCCCTATTCCCTTCCCAAGCAGCCAGTTGGCGAGCCGGTTCACCTTTTCCTCAAACTGGCTATACGTCAGGATTTCTTCCTCAAAGTCCTTGTCCAGAAAGATAATAAAGGGCTTGTCCCCGTGTTGACGGGCCTTCCTCTCAAGGAGTTTTCTGGTGTTGATGTTGCGACCGAGAATCGTTGCGTTCTTTGTGTTCAGGATATCCATGGGCAACCCTCCTTATAAATGGCTATAGACCCAATTCCAGGGCAACCGCTTCACGATGGAAATTGGCATCACCAAAGGCAACCTCTGCCAACTTTGCCCTTCTGGAATAAAGTGTCATGTCATGTTCAATCATATAGCCTGTGGCGCCGAGAACCTGATGGCCCAACCCTGCAACCCGCTTATAGGCCTCTGAAACCCAGGCCTTGGCTGTTGCCACCTGTTTGGCACAGGGAATCTTCTGGCTCAGCATCCAGGCCGCCTTGTATGTAATAAACCGACCTCCCTCGATGTCCATAAGCATATTTGAGCAATGATGCTGAACGGCCTGAAAACTTCCGATAGGTCTACCAAATTGTTCTCTTTCTTTTGCATACCCAGTGGCCATATCCAACACCTTCTGAGCACCGCCAACCATTTCGGCACACTTGCAGACGGTCGCCTTCTGCAAAATAGGCTCCAGATGAATTCCCCCCTGGTTCAACTGGCCAAGGATATTCCCCTCCGGGACCTTTACCGCATCAAAGACCACCTCAAATTGTTTGTCCCCGGCAAATGTCTTCATGGGGGTAAGCTGAATCCCGGGGCTCTTTGAATCCACAAGAAAAAGGGTTATCCCCTCCATGGATCCCGGTTCTCCCGATGTCCTGGCGACACATATGAGATCATCCGCCACATGGGCATCGGGCACAAAGAGCTTTGTCCCGTTTATGACGTAGTGATCCTCTTTTCTCTCGGCCCTGGTTGCGATCAGAAAAGGGTCATATCGCGTATTCAGGGGTTCGGTAAGGGCCAGGGTCAAGATCAATTCCCCGGCGCCTATCCTGGGCAGGAATTCTTTCATCTGGCCCTCGTCTCCGGCCTCCATAATACCCAAGCAAGAAACTGCGGTGGGAAAAAATGGGCCCGGAAGACATGCACCACCCATCTCTTCCAGCATGACAGTCAGATCCAGCAGGGTACCACCCACCCCTTCGTATTCCTCCGGGATGACCAGTGCCATCCACCCCAGTTCAGCCATTTTGTTCCACAACTCCGATGTGTATCCCTTCTCGTCTGTTTCCATCTCACGGACAAGAGCGCTCGGGCATTCAGCACCAAGAAAATCACGAGCCGTCTTTTGCAGGATCTTTTGCTCCTCAGTAAGATTAAAATCCATCGCACCGTCCTCCCATCAACCAGTATAAAACCCAATTCCGACCTAATACGCCCTGGGCAGACCCAGACCCCGTTGGGCAATGACGCTCCTGCCCACCTCGCTGGTACCTGCGCCGATCGTCGTCATAAAAGAGTGGAGGAAATACCA
>JABMQV010000572.1 GCA_013203065.1 Desulfobacteraceae bacterium
ATAGATATCAATGATCATTTTTTCCTCCCGTAATTAAAACGCTTCCTCCAAGACGCTGCCGCGACAAAGCGCCCGCATAGAGTGCGGTGATAATGAAAGATAACAGCACGGTTCGAAACAAATACGTAACCCAGAGTGTTTTCTTTAAGAAAGTCTGACGTCTTAGCATAGATCATATATGAAAGCAATTTACTGTTAAAGCATTTCAAAGAGTCCCAATAATTCTGTTGACTCCTGAACCTAAAGGAGCCATTGTAAAAGCCTAGAAAGGAGGGATGGTATGAACTATAAAGGATTTGATTTGACAGGAAGATCAGCCATCATAACGGGGGCAGGTACCGGCATTGGGAAGGCCATTGCCATTGGCCTTTCCCAGGCTGGTGCAAAAGTAGCCCTCATCGGACGAAGATTGGAACCGCTTCAGGAGACCGAAAAGGAGGTGTCCGCCGCAGGCGGACAGGCATTGGTGCTTCAAGGGGATATCGCAGACCTTAATTTTCATACGCAGGCCGTTTCCCAGTCCCTTGAGGCCTTTGGCAAAATCGATGTCCTGATGAACAATGCCGCCGTGTTATTCAAGGGTCCCATCGAAGAGACCACCGAAGAAATCTGGGGCACGACCATAGATATAAACCTTAAAGGAAACTTTTTCTTTGCCTTGGCCGTAGGCCGAGAAATGATCAAACAAAAGAGCGGGAAGATAATCAATATCCTCTCCAATTGTAGTTTTGTTGCTGAACACGGCATTGGAATCTACTGCATAAGCAAGGGTGGCTTGCTTATGGCCACCCGATGCCTAGCCACTGAGTGGGGACCTTACGGCATACAGGTCAATGGCATTGGACCCGCCTTTGTCCGTACGCCAATGAATGACCCGGTGGTGGCTGATCCTCATTTTGTTGAATGGAGTACAAACCGGATTCCCCTCCACCGCATGGGAGATCCGGAAGAGATGGTGGGTGCGGCCATTTATATGGCCTCGGATGCCTCCAGTTTTGTCAATGGCGCTGTGCTTATGGTGGACGGTGGATTCACCGCTTGCTAAAAGGCCATTTTTTCCATGTTTTTCACAAAAAGCCTGTAGTTGACCCCTGGATAATAATGTTTTCATGGGTAAACGCCAGGATGGGTCCGATTATCTCTCTTGCCGGGACCCCGGACGGTAACCTGGTCGAAATCATCCGACATTAGACCAGTGAGCACTTGTGAGTCCCGGAATCGGTGTTAACCGTTTCCTCTCTCCACCATGTTCAAGAGGACAGCAACAGCTGTTTCAGCAAAGACAGGATTATTGATGTGCGCATCAACCTCCCTTACTTCAATCTTGGGTTCGAGATGTCTCTTAACGGTCCTGATGAACGCCTCATCCGCCTCTGGATCATGCATCGGCTCACCCTCATGACAGTACATGGAGAATCCACCTAAAGGAACCATCAAGACTGTTGGGCCCTTTGCTTGATTTAGTTTCTCGGCCATGACCCTGCCCACCTTGATCATTTCCGTCTTACTGGTCCTGACAAGAGTCTCCGCCGGATTGAAATAATACACCTTGCGTTTTTTGAGCCTTGCCGGCAGGCTCTCTAGGGGGCCGGCCAAGATGAAATCGATACAGCCGGGCACCACCACTTGGGGGATTTCCACGTCACCTGCGGCTTCCAGTCTGTGAGGCCCTGCTGAATGTATTCCGCCTACGACATGATCTGTTATTTCGTGAGTCGTCATGTCCAGGACTGCCACAAAGACGCCATCCCTCGTCATTTCTTCCATGGCCCTTCCACCAGTGCCATTCGGATGAAAGACGACAACTTCATATCCCTTCTTCTCCAGCAAGTTTTTGGCCACCATCACTGCCGGCGTTGTATTGCCATACATTGTAACAGCGATTCTATTCCCTCTTTCTATCTCCGGGCTGACATCCAGTTCTGCCATACCTGCTATTGCACTGGCTGCAACGTCGAATATCCGCTTGCTGATTTCATTGATTCCCAAAATATCAACCACGGAATGCATCATCATAATATCGCTTGTGCCTATGTAAGGCCCCAGCTTTTCCTCACCCTGTGCAATAGGGGTAACGATCAGTTTGGGTACACCTATCGGCAATACCTTCATGCCGGCTGATGCAAGTAATGCCCCATCGGCGCCCCCGATTCCCAATAAGGCCTGGAACTTACCCTGATCATAGAGATCCCGCGCAATTTTCGCGATTCCCTTTTGCATCAGTTCTACAGCAACCCCTCTATCTTTTGCGGCGATCGCCTTTATCGACGAGCCTGCCGCCCGGGCAACAGTTTCCCGATTGATGTCCGCCTTAATCCCCATCGGAGAGCCACGAGTTCCCGAATCAATGACCAGTACCTTACCTCCCTTCCCCTCTATCTTTTTTTTCACGTATTTTATTTCTTCTCCCTTGGTGTCCAAGGTTGCAATGATGGCTACACTTCTGGCTTTACTCCTAGGCATTTTTTCCTCTCAGGTCCTTATGGTCGCAGCGAGTGGCTCAAGATCATGCAACTTTTAGTGCTATGTAACGGCAACAGTGGTTTGCTTCTAGGCCAATGATCGTTTTCATTGATTGTAGCACTTGACAGCTTTTCCTGGATAAGTTAACAGAACACTATCATAGAAAGACTGCAGATGCAAGCTCACCAACATGGTGGAAAGCCTCGAATCCCGTTATGCGACTGGTTTACACCCTAGCCAGATGACTCACAATGAAATGAGGCCGATTTTCTATTGGATATTTGAACGAAACAGGAAATGAGTGTTTTTTTAGGCAATTAGGAGGATAAATGATGTCAAAAGACTGGATATCCATGTATGAAAAGGTGAGCGGTCTGATTGACGAGTTCAAAACGGTGAGCAATCTGAGAAACCTCATCCGGATTCCCAGCTATACTGGAGAGGAGAAGGCAAAGGCCGATTACATCGCCAAAGAGATGGAGCGGATGGGACTTGAGGTAATAGAGACCTATATCGATTTCGAATATGGCCGCCGAAATGTCTTGGGCGTTATCAGAGGTGACGGTACGGGACGTAGCCTAATGCTCTGCGCTCATATCGACACCCACTGGCCCAGACTCGGTGAGGAAGGGGGACATGATGCCCGGATAGAGGGAGATAAAATTTACGGTATCGGAACCGGCGACAGCATGACGCCCATGGCAGCCATGTTCGCCTGCGTGGATGCCATAAAACGCTCCGGAATTCCCTTGAAGGGGGATCTGATCTTCCTCACAACTGCTGACGAAATGTGCTTTAAAGAGGGGGCCTATTTGCTTGAGGAAAATGGCATCAAGGCAGATTACTGTGTCATGGGAGAGGCGACGGATTTCGATATCGGCATCGTGCACACCGGAAAGGCGGAGATCGAAATAAGGACCACAGGGAAATCCGGTTACGAGATCGGGGCCTATGCAAAGCGAATGGGTCAAGAGGTCTCAAACGCCATTTTGTCGATGAACACGATCATAAACTATCTGATTAAGATGGAAAAGGAAGACCCTTTTTTCCATAAGACCCATCCGCTGCTCCCGGGGGAGGGCGCTGCCTTAAACATTGGTGCCATTATCGGCGGAAGCACAGGTGATGGGGATCCAACCAGGAGACCAGGAAGAAAACCAGGGCAATTCGGATTGGCCAAACGCACTCCCCAGTTCTGCAATCTGAGAGTGAATGCCAGGTATTGGCCGGGACAGACAGCCCAGGAGTTCCATGAGATAGTGAAAAGATGGGTAGAAAAGGCCAAGGAAGAAGATCCATCCATAGAGGAAGAGGTGGAATTGTATCTTTCTCACGGGAATGACCCCTTTGAGATCTCCTCTGATGCAGAGGTAGTGGGGCGTCTGAGGGAATCGATAACCCATGTCCTGGGAAGAGAACCCGAACTCATCGGCAATGTCTATTCTACAGAGGGCCCGTTTTATCAGCGGGCTGGAATGCAGTTTGTCTGGTGTTGTCCCGGCATGATGCGAATCGGAACAGACGAATACGTCACCAGAGAGGAACTGATAAATACGGCGAAGATCTATGCGGCAATGGCCATCAACTGCTGTACTTAGAACCCCCTGGAAAAACGCTGCTGATCGATTTTTGTTGTAGCGGAACCGAGTCCCCAATACCGTAAATGCATATCCTTTCGTGAAGAGGGCGAGAATATGAAATCAAGTATCGGTTACATGGTGTTAGGAACCATCGCTGGATGTTGCCTTTGCCTCGAGGGGTCTCTGAATTCTTTGCTGGGACGGCACGTAGGAGTCCTCAAAGCTGCCATCGCCCCATTCGGTACCGGTCTGATTGCAATCGTTGTTGTCGTGCTCCTCTTAGGCAAAGATAAAGGCATAGGCCTTGGTTTGTGGTTGGAAGCGCCATGGTATAGCTACCTCGGCGGTATGTGGGCTGTGGCCTTTGTTTGCCTTGTGAAATGTCGTAGTGCTAAAACCGTGTTTCAGCCAAGAGAAACTGGATATGACATCGGCCTAATCAGGAAGGTTGTAAACAACTTGCACAACCGCCAGCAATCAGAAAGGAGGATTCAAAGTGGCAAAAATTCTTAGTCCGTTATCCATAGGCAAGATGGAGATCAAGAACCGTATGGTGTCTGGTCCTATCGTCAGCAACTGGGCGGATCCCGAAGGAAATGTAACCACCCGAATGATAGATACTTATTCCGAGCGGGCAGCCGGAGGTTGGGGGTTGGTAGTGGTCGAGGCGACCTACATACGCCCTGACGGAAACAATTTTCGGCAGATGTTGGGTCTGTGGAACGACCGCCAGGTTGTGGGCCACAATGAATTGGCCGAGGCAATTCAATTGGCCGGCAGCAAGTGCGTCTTGCAGATTATGCATGGCGGTAGGACAGCCCGGTACATTGCTACAGGGGTTCAGCCCGTCTCCGCCTCCACTCTTCGACCCTGGAACGTTAACCCTAGGGAGTTGAGCACCGAAGAGGTGGAAGAGATGGTTGATCAGTTCGGAATAGCGGCAGGTAGAGCCAAAGAGGCGGGCTATGACGGAGTGTACATCCATGGGGCGCACGGTTTTTTGATTACCCAATTCATGAGCCCTTTTACTAACAACCGACGGGACAAGTATGGTGAGCTAATGCGCTTCCCGACAGAGGTCGTAGAGGCCGTGCGAAATGCTGTTGGCCCTGATTACCCTGTAATGATGAGGATTAATGGAGATGACTTCCTGGGTGAAGCTGGCATCACCCTTGATTTGGCAAAAGAACAGGCCAAGGCCCTTGAGGCGGGGGGGGTGGATGCACTCGACATCTCATGTGGTGGCTTTGAAAGTGGTTGGCATCAAATTCAGCCTCCCTACTACCGCCGGGGCTACCTGGTACACCTGGCTGAGGGCATCAAAAAGGTCGTGAGCATACCCATTGGAGTTGCGGGTCGTATCAACGATCCAACCCTGGCAAGGACTATCATAGAGAAAGACCGGGCAGACTGGGTTGTTTTGGCACGCGGGGCTCTTGCGGATCCAGAATTTCCAAAAAAATTCGCCGCCGGCCGTATCGATGACATAAGGAAGTGCCTCGCATGCGGTGAAGGGTGCCTAAAGCGACTGTTCATGGACTTATCCGTTACCTGCGCCATAAACCCGCGAGTGGGAAGAGAGTGGCGCTATCAGATCAAACCCGCCGCTAACCCAAACAACGTG
>JABMQV010000573.1 GCA_013203065.1 Desulfobacteraceae bacterium
GGATAACCCCGTAACATCTTCCGCAAAAATCCTGTTTATCCTGTTATCCTGTCCGAGAATATGAACTGTTTGTGAGAAAAGGGTATTGACACCCGCAGGATTTCCATGAAAGGGGGGTGTGGCAACGGACGATTTCAAGCCCATCGAGATCCAAGACAAAGAGACCTTTGACCACATCTTTCTCCAGGATCCTCCCGAGACTTCTGAACTGACCTTTACAAATCTCTTTATGTGGCGGCATAAGTACCTTCCCATTTGGCTCCAGTGGGAGGACTGCCTGCTTATTATCCTGAGGCCTGAGGGGGACGCCCCGTTTGGCCTGCCCCCTGTTGGACCCGGGAACAAATCCAAGGCCCTGGAGTCCCTTGCGGAACAGCTCAAACAGATGACGTCGGAGGTAAGGATCTGCAGGGCCAGCGAGGATTTTGTCGAGGCTCATGTGGATCATGATCGGTATGAGTCCCTTATTGATCGAGACAACAGTGATTATGTCTACCGCAGTCAGGATCTCATCGGGCTATCCGGGAGAAGGTATCACAGCAAAAAAAACCATCTGAACCGGTTCCTGAAGAACTGCCCGTTCAACTATCGGGAGATGGATAGGGAACTGGTGGAGGGTTTTTTGGGGATGCAGGAAAAGTGGTGTCAAATGAGGGAATGCGTGGAAAGCCCTGAACTCCTGTCCGAAGATTACGCCATCCGTGAGGCCTTGACCCATTTTGAGGAATTGGACTATCGGGGCGGGGCTGTTGAGATCAACGCCGAAATCGAGGCATTTTCCCTGGGAGAGCCCCTTAATCCAAATACCGCCGTCATTCACATCGAGAAGGCCAATCCAGACATCCCGGGGCTCTATGTGGTCATAAACCAGCTTTTTTGCAGGAATGCATGGTCCCCTATGGAATATGTAAACCGGGAACAGGACCTGGGAATAGAAGGGTTGAGAAGGGCCAAGGAATCCTATCATCCCAGCCATATGGTGAATAAGTATACCCTCATTCCCAAGGAATAAAGCGGCCAGGGGCGAACCTTGCTTTTGGAGGCCATCTGAAACCCCTCCAGGTTTTCTCTAAGATCACGGTATCTTCAAAGAGGTTGACGGTCCAACCGATTAAGCCACGTCCCCCGCTCCCGGATGCCTTATTCTTGAGAATTCTTCGAGGATATGAATCAGTTGTGTGATTGGTGAAACGCTGAGGAGGCATGGATGCCTGAAAGATATTATCGTCTGGGGTGTGACATCGGCGGCACGTTCACCGACTTTGTCCTCCTGGATGACCGGACAGGCGAGATACGGATAAACAAATGTCTTACCACACCCGGCGATCCTTCGGATGCGGTGGAAAATGGGATACGGGACCTTGAGAAGACGGTTCCGGGGTTTGTGAAGGAGCTGGATGAGGTCATCCACGGGACCACCCTGGTCATCAATTCCATCATAGAGAGAAAGGGCGCACGGACGGGCCTGATCACCACAAAGGGCTTCAGGGATGTATTGGAACTCGGCAGAGAGATCCGGTATGCCCCGTATGATGTCTTTGCGGAATTCCCCGAGCCGCTGATTCCCAGGAGGCTTCGGCTGGAGGTTGATGAGAGGGTCAGGAGTGACGGGTCGGTCATAAAGCCCCTCGATCGGGAGGCGGCAAGGGGCGTGGTCCAAGAACTGATCCACATGGGTGTTGAATCCATTGCGGTCTGTCTCCTCAACTCCTTTGAGAACCCGGATCATGAGCTTATGATAAAGGCTATCATAGAGAAGGAGTTCCCGGAGATTTCCATCTCCATTTCCTATGAGGTCTTGCCTCAGATAAGGGAATATGAAAGGACCAGCACCACGGTCACCAATGCCTATGTAAAGCCCCTGACGGACCGGTATCTTTCCAGGCTGTCAAAAAGGCTTGAATCCATGGGCTCAAAAGGGAGGCTTTTTATCATGCTATCAAGCGGCGGCATCACCTCGGTTGAAACGGCCGCCGAGTTCCCGGTGAGGATTATCGAGTCAGGACCTACGGCAGCGGTCATCTCGGGGCAGTATTACGGGAAGCTTTTTAATATCCCGGAGATGTTCTGTTTTGACATGGGGGGAACCACTGCAAAGTCCTGCCTGATCCAGAAGGGGATGGCGAGCGTTGTCCCCACATTTGAGGTGGGCCGTGTCCAGCGGTTTATGAAGGGGAGCGGTCTGACCATTCAGGTGCCGGTGGTGGACCTCATGGAGATCGGGGCCGGGGGCGGAAGCATCGCCAAGGTAAGCAAGATGGGGACCCTCCAGGTGGGCCCCGAGAGTTCCGGGGCGGAGCCGGGACCCATCTGTTACGGCAGGGGGAGTAGGGATCCCGGGGTTACCGATGCGGACCTCCTGCTGGGATATCTGGATGAGGATTATTTTCTGGGCGGAGAGATGCGGCTTGACAAGGAGGCTGCCCGGAAGGGGGTTGAGGAAAGTATCGCAAAACCCCTGGGGTTGCCATTCATACAGGCCGTATGGGGCATTCACGACCTGATTAACGAGACCATGGCGGGGGCCGCAAAGACCCACATTGCCGAGAAAGGGGGGAACCCCAGGGTCGCCACCGTCATTGCATTTGGCGGGGCCGGTCCGGTCCATGCCTATGGCCTGGCAAAAAAACTGGGATCGCCCCGGCTCATCGTACCCCCCAATGCCGGTGTTGGTTCGGCACTGGGTTTTTTCACCGCCCCCAGGGCATTTGACCTGGTAAGGAGCCACAAGGCTGCCCTGGTGGAGGCGGATTTCGCACAGATTGAGGGGATTTTCAGGGAGATGGAAGCGGAAGGCGCCAGGACACTCCAGAAGGGGGGCTCGACCGAGGAGATCAGGTTTGAGAGGTCCGTGGATGTGCGCTTTGTGGGGCAGGGTTCCGAGACCCCTATCCCGATTCCGGAGGCCGATTTTACGGACGTCAAGAAAGAGGACGTGAGGAATCGTTTTGACGAAATCTACAAAAATCTCTATGGGCGTACCTATCCGGAATCCGCCGTGGAGTTTGTAAATTTCAGGGTGAGGGCCTCCCTACCGGAACGGCTGTTACAGCTTCCGAAGGCGGAAAGAGGAGAGGGCTCAGTTCAGGATGCGGTCAAAGGCCGGCGAAAGGCCTATTCAGGCATTGCCGGGGATTTTATCCCTTTCACGGTGTATGACAGATACAGGCTCTTTCCCGGTGCCAGGTTTCAGGGTCCTGCAATTGTTGAGGAGAGGGAGTCCACCGTGATCGTTGGGGAAGATGCTTCGGTTTCTGTGGATGAGTTTGGGTTTTTGTGGATGGAGTTGGGGTAGGCGAAAGTGAAAGGAGAGAGGGTATGGAGATGGGGACGGCGTTTGATCCGGTAACCCTTGAGATCCTCTGGCGGAGGCTGATCTCCATCGTGGACGAGGCCGACGGCGCGGTGGCACGGACGGCATTTTCAAGTCTTCTTCGGGATGCCCACGACTACACGTGCATGTTTACGGATCGGAAGGGGAGAGAACTTGCACAGGGGACATTTGCAACTCCCGGCCAATCCGGTGCCATGGCCCTTGGGATCAAAGATCTCATCGGGAGGCTGCCTGTGGAGGGCTACCGGCCGGGGGATGTTTTTATAACCAACGATCCCTGGTTACTGGCAGGTCACCTGAACGATGTCTGTGTGATGAGCCCTATTTTTTGTCACGATAGATTGACGGCCTTTACTGCCTGCGTTTTTCACCACTCTGATATCGGGGGCCGGGTCTCATCGGACAACCAGGACGTGTTCGAAGATGGCCTCTTTATCCCCCTGGTAAAGCTATATGATGGCGGAGAGATCAACGAAGGGGTCATGGAGATGATCCGCTGGAATGTCCGGACGCCGGATGAGGTAACCGGCGATATCCGCTCCCAGATTGCGGCCAATCATGTGTGCGCGGAAAAGATCTGCCAGATGCTTGAGGAGTACGGGCTTGACGGGTTGGATGACCTTGCCGATGAGGTTATCAATCGCACCGAAAGGAGTATGCGTCAGGCCATTTCAGGGGTCCCGGACGGGCTTTATGCGGCGGAGGGGATCGTGGAGCAGATGGAGGGCAAGGAGGATATCGTGATCAAGGTGGCGATCACGGTTGACGGGAGCGATATCGAGGTGGACCTTGAGGGTTCTTCTCCCCAGGTGGACTGGGGTGGGAATGTGGTTTTCAATTTTACCTATGCCTATGTGTTTATGGCCATGAAGAGCATGTTCGACCCGGACATACCCAACAATGACGGGTGCGCGGCACCCCTGCACATGTCTGCGCCGGAAGGGAGCGTGGTGAACTGCAGATTCCCGGCGGCGGTTGCGGCGCGAATGCAGATCGGGCATTTCATGACCGAAATCGTTTACCGTGCCATGGCCGGGGTCCTGCCCGACCGGGTGATCGCAGGGAGCGGCGGTACGCCCGCCACGATGAATGTCTTTTACGGGAGACGGAAGGATGGGAACCCTTGGCATGCGGTGGTCATAAGAGGGGGCGGAATGGGTGCCAGCTCCGGTAATGACGGCCAGTATGATTATATTTTTCCCGCCAACGGTGCCAATACTCCCGTGGAGATCTTTGAGAGCGACACACCGCTGATTGTGGAAAAAAGGGAAATCCTCACTGATTCCGGGGGACCGGGCAAGATGATGGGAGGGCAAGGAAGGCGGGTGGTCTTCAGGGTCCCCGGTGACGAATATGCGCCGATCCCTCCTGTCAATCTTGGCATCCAATCGGGGAGATATCGTTATCCGCCTGAAGGGCTCTCTGGTGGCGGTAATGGGGCAAAGGCCCGGTTTCTGGTGAATGGAAAGAAAGGGGACCCTTATGGGCTGACCCGGTTAAACCCGGGGGATAGGGTCGTTATGGATGCTGCCGGTGGGGGCGGATATGGCGATCCCCTGGAGCGCGATCCGGAGAAGGTGCAGGGGGATGTGGAGAACGGATATGTCAGTGTTGCCGGTGCCAGGGATAGCTACGGGGTGGTGATCGATCCGGAGACCTTTGAGGTTGATAGAGACGCCACGGAGAAGTTGCGGGCATCATTGAAGAAGGAATGATCAAAGGATATGTCTCACCGCCAAGACGCAAAGTTCGCAAAGGGTTTTCTTGCTTTCCCCCGAGGGGGCGGAAAGCAAGAAGGAACACTGAAGGACAGGCCCCCAGATGAGGGGATCACTCGATAAGGTGGATATTTTTTCTCCCGCACATCTCCTTTAGCACCTTCGGCCACACACTCGCCTCCACCTCCCCCAGATGGGCCTTCTTGAGGAGAAGCATAAAGGTGCGTGACTGCCCGATGCCGCCTCCGATGCTGAGGGGAACCTCATTGTTTAAAAGGGCCTGGTGATAGGGGAGTTTGAGGAAATCAAGCTGACCGGTAATCTCAAGCTGTTGTTTGAGCGTTTCTGCATTTACACGGATACCCATGGAAGAGAGTTCGTGGCGGCGCTCTGTAACGGGGTTCCAAACCAGGATATCGCCGTTTAGCCCGTGCATGGGTCGCCCGTCCCTGGATTTTGTTTCCGTTACCCAGTCATCGTAATCCGGCGCCCTCAGTTCATGGGGGTAGCCATCCTCGAGGGTCCAGCCGATCCCGTAAATAAAGATGGCGGGGTACTCCTGGAGGATTCTGGCCTCGCGCTGTTTTCGCGGAAGATCCGGGTATTTTTCAAGGATTTCTTCCGCATGGATGAAGGTGAGCTTATCGGGAAGATCCGGGTACTTGTCTGTTTTTAACTGCGGAAAGAGTTCCTGGGCGTGGACCTCCGCACCCTTGATGACCTTCCAGAGCTTTTCAACCACCCCGGTCAGAAAGTCCAGGTTGCGTTGTTCGCTGGTTATTGCCAGCTCCCAGTCCCATTGGTCTACATAGGCGCTGTGATCATGGTCGAGGAAATAGTCCTTTCTGATGGCGCGCATGTCGGTATAGAGACCCTCTCCAACCGCCATCCCAAACTGCTTTAGTGCGATACGTTTCCACTTTGTGGCCGCCTGGACCACCTGGGCCTCGATGGGGTGTTTGTCGTTGTCATTTGAGATGTGGAACTGGACGGGCGTACGGGAACCATCACGGTCCAGGTAGTCGTTTACGCCGCTTTCCACATCCACGATCAGGGGGACCGTGACCCGCATGAGGTTGAGTTCCTTGCAGAGGTTCTCCTCGATGTGGTTTTTGACGGAAGTGATGGCCTTCTGGGTGTCCTTCGGGTCTAACAGGGATCTGTAGTCATTGGGAAGTATTTTCTCCAATTCGTCATAATCACCGATACCGGGCCCGGCCAGGTCTGCCTTCTTGTCTGTCATTGTGTTTCCTCCATGTTGATTTTCAGAAGCATTAAAGCGCGCAAGGCTATCATCATAAAAAAAAGTCCGCAACTGCTTTTCGGGAAAAACCGTCCCGATTCTATCCCGTACCAGAAAGCCAAGTGCTATGGGGCGGTGAGAGACAAGGGCACTGCCGGTAATTTTTTCTCAA
>JABMQV010000574.1 GCA_013203065.1 Desulfobacteraceae bacterium
ACATCATCTCGTTTGTAAAACCAGCACACGGCTGATACCACTTGATCTCCGGAAACCAGCGTGGTTTCGGGTGAGACCCTGTGGGCGTTGCGCGTGAGAAGTCTTCCGGGGGTCCTTCCCTCCATAATCTTTTCAGGCATAATGAATTGTGAGCCGAGCATAAAGAGCAACGGGGCCGCACAATAAAGTGCGATTTTTTTCAAATTTCCCTGTGCCCTGGTTGCCAGGATCGAAAACAGGCTCCATGTGAGAAGACCAACGACCGCCACTATCCATTTCCAGGATTCCCCTTCCCCATAGGGCTTCAAGGCGGATAGATCCAGAGTTTCACCGACGATCAATCCCATACCAAGAATCCCGACGAGTACCCCAAAAGACGCAGCGCCAATGGTGAATGTCTTTTGTCTCCCTTCCCTCAGATAGTTTAGGAGCCCTATGGCCGTTAGAATGGCCAGCGGCGGGAAACAAGGCAAAATATATGTGGCCAGCTTGCCGCTGGAGGCAGAGAAGAAAAGAAAGGGAAAGAGGAACCAGCAGATGGCAAAACGGGTAATCGGCTCTCTGAGGCCCCTTTTTTTCAAACCGGAGATGGCGGCCGGCAGAAGGGCTGTCCACGGCAGTGCTCCGCCTATGAGTATGGGGATAAAATACCAAAAGGGCTCCGGGTGCTGACCCCCGATAGGCGATGTAAAACGATTTATGTGTTCGGTCCAGAAAAAGTAGTTCCAGTAGTCGCCGTCCCTCTGGTGTATCATTACGGCCCACGGCAAAACCACCAGAATGGCAGCCACAATTGGCAGCCAAGGAAGTCTGAACAGGTCTTTGAACCGATGCTCCCATATCAAAAAGGGCACTATGGTTACCGCAGGCATTGCAAAGGCGAGGAAGCCTTTTACGAGAAATGCAAGGCCACAGAAGATGCCAAAGAGAGCCAGAAAGAGAGTTTTTTTCCCGGCTTTGGTTTCGCTGTAGCCAAAAAAGAAAAAAACCATGGCACCGGTCAGAAACATGGAAAGGCCGGTATCCAAGATATTTATGGTGGCGATGGCGAAAACAAACAGCGAGGTGAGAAATGCAGCAGCCGCAAAAACGCCCCCCGGATACCCTCCACCGTACTTCCTGACCAATAGAAAAAGCATCAACCCTGTGATTCCAGCTGAGATGGCAGAGGGAAGGCGAATGGCAAACCCGTTTTCACCAAAGAGAGCTACGCTTATGGCGGTAAACCAGTAGCCCAACACCGGCTTTTCAAAATAGCGCAGCCCATTGAGATGGGGGACGACCCAGTTTCCTGAAACGATCATTTCTCTTGGGATCTCGGCGTAGCGGGCCTCGTCGGGGTTGGCCACAGGCCGTGCCCCGAGGGGCACGATATAAATCAGCGCAAAGAGCCCTATTACTGCAATGGACCACTTCCTCATGATCCATGTTCCTGTAATTTGACGGTTACCGGGGCCTGGCAGGAGACCCACCCCTCGCGTCCCTGAACCTGCCCGGGGACAATGGTCGCGGCACCAATTGGGGGCGCATTTTTGATAAGTTTGCCCAAGGGCACAAAGGACGCGCCCTTTGTTCTGGCCGTTAACAAGAAGCCTTCGAACATCTCTACAAGGGCAATGCCTTCCACCTCGGCATGGATTGTGAGGGTATTCAGTCCGTCACGCTTGAGTTGAGAAATGAGGTAGTCGTTATAATTGCTATTCTTGATGCCTTTTCGACCGATCACCTCGTCATAGGTGGGAAGGGTGACAGGAATCTGGGGTTGGGATAGCTTTCTTCCCCGGACAACGGGGTAAAATATGTCTTCGCCTCTGCAATCGCTGTTAAAGGCAAATGGAAATCTCCCCTTTTCAAGGAGTACCAACTCGTTGCATTTCCAGCCGGGGGAGGCCGAACAGGCGGGTGTTCTGCCGATGATCTCCTTTAAGAGTTCTACGGCTTTGCCGATCTCCCCATATATGGTATGGGCGTCCATGGACCCGATATGGGTCTGCCATGCGTGATGGTCCCACGCATGGACGCCCACCTCGTGCCCCTCGCGGGCAGCAGAACGTATTATGGGGCTCAGGGTTTTGCCTATGATGGGTCCTTGCCGGAATGTGCCCCTGAATAGTATGTCCCAGCCATATAGGCCAGGAGCCCGGGTCCTCAACATCTTCCAGAAAAAGGAGGGCCGGATCATGCGCCAGATATGCCGGCCCATGTTGTCTGGACCGACGGAAAAAAAGAAGGAGGCCTTTATGGAATAAGCAGCCAACAGCTCACACAGTTTCGGAACGCCATATCTGGTTCCCCTGAAACTATCCACATCGATCCTGAGGCCTATTTCCATAGTACTCCAAATAGGTCACCACACCTTTACGTAGGTTCTCAATAAACCCAGGCCCCACTCCAAAATCCCCCTGCTATCTATCCCGGACTTATTGAGAAGTTGTGAACTCTTCACACGCCAAGGCCTCCCGAAGGAAGAAATCCAGCGTCTGTTCTACCGACTGTTCAAGCCCCACAACGGGTGCCCAGCCCAACAGACGCCTTGCATTGCGGATGCTGGGTTTCCTGCGATCAATGTCCTGGTATCCGGCACCATAGTAAGAGCGGCTTTCCATCTGGCGAAATCCTGCAAATGGCGGGAAGCTTGACTTTAGGGGATGTTCTTGAAACTTCGTCACCAAGAGTTCGGCCAATTCTTTGATGCTGGCCTCGTTGTCGGGATTGCCGATGTTGATTATTCGACCATTGCAGATACCGTCTCTGTTCTCAATGATCCTGTAAAGACCCTCAACCCCGTCCGAGACATCTGTGAAACAACGCCTCTGGTTTCCAGAGTCGATGAGTTGAATCGGGGTGCCCTCCACAAGGTTCAGGATCAGTTGGGTGATTGCGCGTGAACTCCCGATGCGAGCAGATGTGAGGCTGTCGAGCCTCGGCCCAATCCAGTTGAAGGGCCGGAAAAGCGTAAACTCCAATCCCTGTTGTTCGCCATAGGCCCAAATGACTCTGTCCAAGAGCTGTTTTGAGCAGGAATAAATCCACCGTTGCTTCCGTATGGGGCCCAATACCAAATTGGTCGAGTCTTCATCAAACTCCTCGTCATCGCTCATTCCGTATACCTCGGAGCTGGAAGGAAAAACGATCCGTTTATTGTATTTGAGACAATACCGCACGACCCGCAGGTTTTCCTCAAAATCGAGTTCAAAGACCCGGATGGGGTTTCGAGTATATTCGATCGGTGTGGCAATGGCGACCAGGGGGATCACGATGTCGCATTTTGTGATGTGATATTCTATCCATTCGCGATGAATGGAGATATCACCTTCATCAAAATAGAACCCGGGTCTGTCCAAGAGTCGTTTGATACCGTTTGACCTGAGGTCCATGCCGTGAACTTCATATTTACCGCTTTGGAGGAGCCGTTCGCTGAGGGCATTGCCTATGAAACCGTCAACACCCAAGATAAGGACTCTTTTCTTCCTCGCCGCTTCCACCTGGCTTGTTATACAGGGTCCAAACTTCATGCCCTCAATGAGGCTGAGGTCATGGGCAAGCTGGGTCCCGCTCATATACACCCCATCCTCGGGCTGGCCGAAATCGATCCGGACTGCTCCTTCCCCGCAGGCGATCACAAGGGGATCGGTGATGACAATGGTTCCGGGGCTCTGAGTCCGGCCGTATTCAGGCACATCCGTAACCTTCCAGAAAAGGCATTTCCTCTCTCCCACGTGACTCAAGGCCCCTGGATATGGGTGTGAAACCGCCCTGACCAGATCCCTCACTTCCTTTGAAGTTCCAGCCCAGTCTATTTCTCCATCTCCGGGACATCGTCCACCGTAATATGTGGCCTTGGAATGATCTTGAGGAATACGAGGAGCAGTCCCATTTATGATTTGAGGGAGGGTCTCGTCAAGCATCTCGAGAGATGCCCCTGTCATTTTTTCGTGAAGCGTCTTGGCTGTATCATCTTCAGAAATGATGATCGTTTTTTGGGAAACGATATCTCCGGCATCGGGCCTCGGTGTCATGTGGTGTAAGGTAACGCCTGTTTCCTTTTCACCCTTTACCAGGACCCAATTGATGGGGCATCTTCCCCGGTATCTGGGCAAGAGGGATCCGTGGAGGTTAAGGCACCCTGAAGGAGGGACCTCCAGTATAGGTGCTCTCACAATATTACGGTAGTAAAAAGAGAAGATGATATCGGGTCCAAGTTCTTCTATCTTATGAACCCACATGGGATGGTTGATATCATCGGGGGCATAGACCGGAATATTGCATGATGCGGCAAGCTCTGCGACAGAATCAAACCAGATGGTCTCCTGCGGATCGTCCTTGTGCGTGAACACAGCGCTGATTTCAAATCCGTGCCGCAACAATGCCTCTATGCCGACACAGCCGATATTGTGATAGGCCAAGACGATGGTTTTCATGCGGGTATCCTCAACTAATCACTTTTTTCTTGATCGCTTCTTCCCACAATACGTTCCACAAAAAATCGGGGCCGCGCCCTGACATCATGGTAGATGCGGCCGATATACTCCCCCAGGAGACCCAGCCCCAGGAATTGTGCGCCTATAAAGATAAAAAGGATGGCAAAGAGAGTGAACACTCCCTCTGCTGCCCATTCAGGGCCATAAATCAATCTCATTACGAAGAGAAAAATCCCAAAGCCTATTCCAAGGACAGATATGATTCCTCCAAGCACACTCAGGAGGCGTATCGGAAAGGTCGTCATACTGGTCAAAAGGTCAAATTGCAGGTTAATCAACTTCCATAGCCCATATTTAGAATCGCCAGAGGAACGTTCTTCATGGCGTACATCGATTTCGGTCGTGTTTCGAGCAAAGGTGTTGGCAAGTATGGGGATAAAGGTGCTGCGTTCGTGACATTCAAGCATGGCCCCTACTATATGGCGGCGATAGGCCCTCAGCATGCAGCCGTAGTCATGCATCCGCACCCCCGTAGATTTCTGCACGGCTTTATTGACCATAGCGGAAGCGACCCTTCGGAAAAGGCTGTCGCGTCTGGGTACCCTG
>JABMQV010000575.1 GCA_013203065.1 Desulfobacteraceae bacterium
ATCGAACGATCTGTATCTCAGCGGTTATTTCAACCCCATGGACAAAGGGGCCTTCCTGGAGGAGAAGGATGCCCCTCTGACCGGGAAAGGCACTCGATTCAAGGACTGGACGGTGGTGGGTGCGGAGCTGCTTCTGAAGGGCGGATACACCTGCGTCGGGAGCCGGGTGGAGGTTGTGGTAAGATTGTTTGATGTATTTTGGGGTCGACAGATACTTGGCAGGAGGGCCTTGGGAGACCGGCGCCAATATCGTCCTCTGATGCACCGACTTTCAAATGAGATCATACGGAAGTTGACCGGACAGGATGGTATTTCACTCACAAAACTTGCATTCGTGGGAAATGCAACAGGGAACAAAGAGATCTATGTGAGTGATTATGACGGGCATAACGTCCGGCAGATAACTTCGGATAAGAGTATCGCCCTTTTGCCCAGTTGGTCGCCTGATGGTAAAAAACTTACGTACAATTCCTATAAGGATGGGGGACCCATGCTCTATTTAAGGGATATGACCTCCGGGGCTGTCAGGCGAATCTCCAGCAGGTCAGGCCTGAATATTGGTGCATGCTGGGCCCCTGGTGGGAAGAAGTTGGCCCTGACCTTAAGCAGCAAGGGAAATTCAGATATATTTACAATTGATCTCAGGGGAAAGATCTTGAGACACCTTATCAACCATTGGGCCCTTGATGTTTCGCCGGCCTTTTCGCCGGACGGGAAAAAGATTGCCTTCGTCTCAAACCGATCCGGATCACCCCAGATCTATACAATGGATCTGACCAATGGAAGAAAGGAGCGGCTCACCTTTGAAGGAAAGTACAACACCTCCCCCGCCTGGTCTTCGCTGAACCGGATCGCATTTACATCTTTGGAGCAGGGGACCTTTAATATTTACAGCATGGATCCGGCAGGGGGTGCGCAAAAAAGGCTTACGGCGGACCAGGGAAATAATGAAGCCCCTTGCTGGTCTCCTGATGGAAGATATATTATCTTCAGCTCTAACAGGGAAGGCCGATACCACCTCTATATCATGAATGCCAACGGTCGGAACCAAATAAAGATTACCTCTATGAAAGGAGGTCAGACCGCCCCATCATGGGCCCCGTAGACAGTTGGAATCTTGCGGCCTGACGGGTTGACAAAAAGCGGCTGCCCTGCGGTTTTCTGCTCAACTTGACTAAGAAATTGCAAGAAATACTTACTTAAACCCTTGCAATTATTAAAATGAGATGGTATAAGACAATCTTATTGGTGTGTGATGCTTTTTCACTTGCAAAGGTCGGCGGTTTTTGAGTAAATAGACTCTGGTAAGAAATGATGTAGAGGAAAGGTAGTTTTGTCTCCACCCATTAGCTTCCAGTATTCTTGATTTGGCAATAATCCATAACTTAGGAGGTAAAGGGAGTATGAGAAAAAAAATGATATGTGGCTTGACGGCCCTGGTTTTTGTCTGCTCATTCCTGTTACTTACAACATCTTGCGCAAAGAAACAGATCGGTGTTTCAGAGAGGGTTCAGAAACCCATTGCGGAAGAAGAAGAAACGGTTGTGGTGGCTGAGGAGGAAAAAAAGGCGCCCGGGGCCGGGGAAAAGGTCGTCGTGGTGGTGGAAGAAGAAGCTGTGCCAGCGGGGCTGGCAGCAAAAATACGTGAATTCAACTCTGAAAATATCTATTTTGCCTTTGACAAATCCAATTTGACCCCAAAAGCCAGAATGGTGTTGAAGAAAAAGGCGGCCTTTCTCCGCGGCGAGTCTTCCACAAGGGTCCTCATTGCGGGTAACTGCGACGAAAGAGGGACCGAGGCATACAACCTTGCCCTGGGTGAGAGAAGGGCACATTCAGCAAAAAATTACCTTATGGCCCTGGGAATTTCCGGAGACCGAATCTCGACCGTGAGCTACGGTGAAGAACGACCCGCCGATCCCGCGCACACCCCTGCGGCCTGGGCATTGAATAGGCGGGATGCTTTTAAACTCCTCAAATGAGATCGTGACTGATTGATTGTTTCCTTTACCAACGGTAGACCCTGCCGTCATTCTAAGAAAAGTGAGCCGGCCTGACTTTTGGGTCGGCTCCTCTACTTTTGGCAATGTGACGAGATGACCATATTATCCTTTTTGAAAAAGAGACACCTTGGAGGACTGGGAGTATTTGTAGTGATCCTTCTGGTCACATCCTGTGTCACCACTGAGGAATTCAACCAACGGATCGTCTCCCTTAACAATAGGGTAAACAGCCTCGAGTCTGCGGAGCAGGGGCTTTCCAGTGGTCTCGATACCAAATTCCAATCACTGAACGAAAAGCAGAAAAAAATCGATTCAAGCCTGGATTCAATCCGTGACCGTCAGGCAGAGAATGTAGCGGAGATGGACAGAATCAGGCTCCAACTCCAGACCCTCACGGGCCGTGTGGAAGAGAACAATCATTTGGTCAAGCGTACTGTGGAGA
>JABMQV010000576.1 GCA_013203065.1 Desulfobacteraceae bacterium
ATGGAAAAGACCTTGGATCTGAACTCGGGGAACATTGGTGGAAACACCGTTATGACTTTTATTTCCCACCGCTGAACTTGATGTTACCACAAATGTTCGGGACTGTTGAGACGACCGCCACCTTTGATCGGATTTACGATATTTACGTAGCGAAAAAACGTGTCATTGAGGAAGGGTTCAAGGAGTGGGGCGCGACCTATATCGGTCATTTCTCCCACTGGTTTCCATGGGGCGTAATGGTCTATGACCGCTTTATTATCGAAAAACCACCGCAGGATCCCCACGAAGCGCTTCAGCTCCACACCGAAATCTGGGGCAAAGCAGCTCGGACGTCCATCCAGCACGGCGGTATCCTTAATGATCACCATGGCATTGGTTTTAAGCTCGGCTGGCTCATGCCCGAGCAATACGGGGCGGCGTGGCCGGTGCTGCAAGGCATAAAAGATCTCTTGGATCCGCTCGGCATCATGAATCCGGGAAAATTGGGGTTTATCCGTCGATGTAAGTGAACGCCCATCACGGAAACAACAGGTGAAAGGAAAATAAGATCGATGTTTCTAAGTGAGGAAGAGAGGACTGAAACGATCCGGGCTTGCCGGCATTGTCCCATGTGCAATGTGGCGGACCGTGTGGCCCAATTGGTCTGCAGGGAATCTTACGCTCCCCGGGGACGGGGAGCCATCCTGTTCGCGATTGATCAAGGACTCCTGGACTGGGACGAAACGGTCGCCGAGATCATGTACACGACCCAAAATGACGGATTAATCCGGGAGTGGTGCGTGGGAAATTACGACCATGAAGAGCTGGTCTTGGATGCTCGGGCCAAGATCTTTAAAAAGGGGCTGGCGCCTGTGGAGGCCGTCAGGTTCATCGAAGACCTGCGCGCCGGTCGTGGAAAGGGCCTAAGTCCATCAGAAATTCTCTCGAAGGAGGGGGTAACCACAGAATCCAAAGGAGATATGCTTCTTTTCTGTGGATGTGGGTCGCGGGAGTCTGAAGCAGAGACCATTGCAGAAACAGGAAGGATATTTAATCACGTGGGCGTGAAATTTCAGGTCCTGCCGGAAGAACCTTGTTGTGGATGGCCTCTTTATCAATTGGGCGATCTTGAGGGGGCGAGAGAATTCTCCATAACTATCGCCAACAGGATCAAGGCCTCAGGGGCCTCGACGGTGGTTGTCCTGGATGCGGATTGCTATCGCATGCTTCTGACCCGAACTGGGCGTTTCGGAGGCGATCTGAAGGGAATAAAGGTCATCCCCGTCGTGAGCTTGCTGGCAGAGTGGATCGAGTCGGGCCAACTCAAGATCACGCGGAAGATTTCAGACCCCGTAGCCTATCACGATCCCTGTGCCCTGGCCCGATACTGCGAAGAGCTGGACTCTCCAAGAAAAATCCTGAGCGCCATTTTGGAGGTTGAACTCAAAGAGATGGAGAGCAACAGGAAACTGGCCAACTGTTGTGGAGCCGGGGGCATGTTGGGGGTCACGCGTCCGGACCTGGCCAATAAAGTTGCCCTTCTGAGGCTTGACGAGGCCAGGGCCACAGGCGCATCCATCCTGGCAACCGGATGCCCCCGTTGCCATGGTACCTTAACGCGAACCTTAAGTTCCGCGGGGCAGGCAGGATTGCGTATTACAAACCTGGTAAGACTGGTAGCTATTGCCGCAGGGCTTGTGGAATGAGCACGCCCAAGGGACCTGCCCTTTTCCATAACCCGTGAGCGTGAAAACAGGGTCAGTGGAGGGTTAACCACTGGCTGATTTTCTGAATGTCAATTCCCAGAAACCCCCGCATTTCCGCAGAGATGGTAGACAAACAGCAGGCAATGGTAGATGTCTCTGAAACCTCGGTTACCCACCTGAAACAGCGAGGGACCAAAATGAAACCCAAAGAGTCAATGCAGGAGAACACCATAAACTGGGAGCCCCTCAATTGGACGGAAGAGGAAAAAATTTCAATGCCCGAAAAGCTTGTCATCCTCACAGCCGCCCCCGGGGCTACTATTGCGACGGAGCAAAACCCCTATCTCCCGGTTACACACGAAGAGATAGTTAAGAATCACGTGGAGGCCTATAAGGCCGGGGCTTCTATTTTTCACATCCATGCCAGGGATGAAAAGGGGCACCCGACAGGAGACCCGGAACTGCACAAACGCATAATTCTGGAAATCAAGGAAAAGTGCCCGGATGCTATCATTGATTGTAGTTTTGCGTACCCTTTCTCCGAAGATAGTATCGAAGCCCGTTTGGAACCTATCTGCAAACTGGACCTCCCCATTGAGCTGGGGACCATATCTGCGGGGACCATGAACATCATGGGGCGATGGGTTTACATAAACAGGGAAGACTATCTCAAAGCCGCCGTGAAATATTTACAGGAAAGAAAGATAAGGCCTACGATTACAGTTTATAACATCAAACAGATCGAGGAAACGAAGCGATGGGCCATGAAGACGGGCCTGGTCAAAAAACCTTATCTAAATTTAAGTCTCGGCCTTTTCGGAGATCCCGCCCGAAGTGACGTTCTCAAAACCTGGCTCAAATACTTGCCCGAAGAGTGCGATTGGGTCGCGGAAACGGCTGGCAGGAACTGGCTCCCGACGACGATCGAAGCCATATTGAGCGGTGGCCATATCATGCGGGCGGGCATGGAAGACGGCATTTATATGTACCCTCACAGGGATGAACTCATTAAGAGTTCTGCTGAAGCAGTAGAAAAGGTGAGGAAGATTGCGGAAGAATTGGGTCTTGACATTGCTACGCCCGATGAAGGCCGGGAAATTTTGGGACTGATATAAATGCGGTGATGAAAGACCGGTCAATTCCCGGCAACTTTTGACCGATCCGATAGCGAGCTATCATGCAACTTGTGGATTCACGGTCGCCGCAGATGAATATGAGCTGACCCCATATATTGTGGTTGGAAAAATATCCTAGCAGGTTTATTATCCCAGCCACGGTTCCAGATCTGTAAATCATACCCAAATATCTCGGAGACGTTGACATTTGCAGACTCTGGGAAGATGAACGAAACTGAGGTGTATTTGATGCGTAGAGGTAAAATAGAAAGGCCCCCTAAAAAGATCATAGAAGATCTAAGTGAAATGTATTCGGGTATAATTCAAGACGCCTGCGACAAAATCCTGGGCCAGAGTGTAAGAACTTGGATGGATGCAGGTCTGAGACCGATCTTTGATGAGGCGAAATTGATCGGACCGGCGGTCACTTTGAGGATGGCCCCTCCATCTTTTAGCTCCTACAAGGGCAGATCGGGGTTGAGTTTGGCTTTCGAGGCAATAGATAGGGCCCAGGCCGGCGATGTCTTTGTCGTCGGGGGTGGATTGACGGACTCTGGCATGTGGGGAGAGATGATGGCCATTACGGGATCGGTTAGAGGCCTCGGCGGGGCAGTCGTGGATGGCGGTGTGCGAGATGTCTTGGCGATCCGCGAGATGAAATTTCCCTTATTCTATCGAAATCCCGTTGTCACAACAGCCCAGACAAGGCTCGACACGGTTTCGGTTAATGAGCCGATTCAATGTGGAGGGCGATTGGTCTGTCCGGGGGACCTGGTGTTTGGCGATTACGATGGGATCACGGTGGTTCCCAGAGATTCAATTGAGAAGATATATCCGTTGTGTCTCGAATATTTTGATATTGAGAAAAAGCAGCGAACTGCCCTAAAGCAGGGGATGAGGTTATCACAGTTAAATGAAGATGTTCTCTGAAAAACTGATAAACGATATTCCCGACACGGTTTATGAATACGGGACCACTTAGAAATTCTTTGCGACTGATCTTCCCTGAGCCATTTTCGAATAGTAAGCGCTATACCCAAGTATGAGAAAGGAGTGTATGATGCGAGCCTTATTTGTGTTTGCCCCCCCTGAATCCAAACGATTTATTGCCAAGGCTGTTTCCCAGTTGCCGGAGGTCACGAAGGCCAAGGAGACCGAAAGTATCCTGATCGCACACGGTTCCACCAATGTGCGTGTGGCCCAAGAAATCCTTGGGCAATGCCCCGAACCGGACAAGTTTCTTTCGGGGGAGGTCATCAATGGGATCCTATGCATAACACAGGCGGAGGAAAAGCCCCCCATGATTGTGGTCCGGAAAGGAAAACTCGTCCCACCCGCATTGACCATGGAAGAGACCCTTGAAGGGTTCGGTGCCGGTTCGGTGTTTATTAAAGGCGCAAATGCCGTCGATCCGGAAGGAAACGCCGGGGTATATGTAGCCCATCCTTCTGCCGGCACCATTGGTTTTGCCTATGGCATTCTTAGCGCCAGGGGGATACAAATGATCGTCCCCGTGGGACTCGAAAAATTGGTTCCTTCCATAAAAAAGGCGGCGCAACACGTCGGGCAGGACACCCTGTACTATTGCATGGGGATAAAGATAGGGATGCTCCCCATCGTGAATGCGAAGGTAATCACCGAGGTGGAAGCATTCCAGGTCCTTTTCGGCCTTGAGGCGGTTCACATTGGCAGTGGCGGCGTAAATGGCTCAGAGGGGTCGGTTGTCCTGGCAGCCGAAGGAGAAAAAGAAAAGCTGGACCAAGCCATCGAACTCATCGAATCCATAAAAGGCGAACCGCCGCTTCGGCCAAAGAAATCATTATGCAGCAATTGTCTGCCAACAACACCAAGCACCCTTGCGTCACCAGACAAGCAGTTCTCCAAAGGGGAAACCAAACACTGCATGTTCCAAGGAAAAAAGGAACAAGAGCTTCCACCTTTCATTGGCAGAAAATCTGATTGAAAGTATGAATTTAGCTTTTTTCAAAATTGGCTCTTAGACAGGGGAATGGGGGTTCCGTTTTGAAGGGTGTAACCCTGTCTGAGGCCGTTAGAGAGCGTTAAGGAATCACGGACAGGGACGTCACCAAGAACGATAGGACTTTCTCGGAAGTACTTCTCCCTGTTTTCTCCCACGGCACGTGATTGCTTTACGCTCTCTTACGGGCGAGTTTTACGC
>JABMQV010000577.1 GCA_013203065.1 Desulfobacteraceae bacterium
AGAGTCAGATATGATATTTTCCTTGATCTCGGTCATGACGCGATCCTGTTCGTCATCAATGTGTTCCCGCGGAAGGTTTCTGAAGAAATCGGAGGATGGCCAAAGCGATTTTTCCTACAGGCAGGATTTCGACGGCAGATCCAAGTTCCTTGGCCGCTTTGGGCATACCGTATACGATACTGGTTTCCTCATCCTGGGCCATGGTGTGCCAGCCTGTCTGGCGCAGGACAGCCAGCCCTTCGGCGCCATCCCGACCCATCCCCGTCAGAAGCACAGCAACACATTTTTCCGGCCAATGATCGGCGACGCTCTTAAAAAAGGTGTCCACCGAGGGCCGGTAATTGTTGTTACGGGGCTCCTGGGTGTAAGAAAATCTAAGGTCAGGTGTAAGCACCAGATGATCTCCGGTTCCGGCCAGAAAGACGGTTCCCTTCCTTGGCCTGCCTCCCTCTGGCGCCAGTTTCACCCTCAAGGGGGTTTGCTGGTCCAGCCAATCGGCCAAAGCAGCGGAAAAGGCCCCATCCACATGTTGTACAATGACTATGGCCGCGTCCAACCCTGCTGGAAGGCGCGAAAGGACTTCCGCGAGGGCCTTGGGTCCACCGGTGGAGGAGCCAATAACAATTAAGGGTGGAACTTGCCCCCGTGAAATCTGCCGGGTGAGTTTGGTGGTGGGAGTCTTAGGGGTAACTCCTCCCAGTTTACCAATCATTTCAATTTTTTTTAGGAGTGCCTCTCTGCTGTTTCGGGCCACGGGGTCGTTTCCCATTAGGGGTGTATTGATGGCGTCCAAGGCCCCATGGCCCATTGCCTCAAAGACCTTCGCGGCGTTACCATCCACGGTGGGGGTCACCACCAGAATCGGACACGGGGATTCACTCATTATCCGCCGTGTGGCCTCAACGCCGTCCATCTTGGGCATAATCACATCCATTAGAATGAGATCAGCCCTATCGGCAGCACATTTTCGTATTGCCTCAGCACCATTTTGGGCCACCCAACATACTTCGCGTCCAGGAACACTGAGTACGATTTTCCGCAGGCCCTCCACTGCTGACGTCAGGTGATTAACAATCGCGATCCTCACAATCGGGGCTCCCCAATAAGGTCAACAACAGCGGTGATAAAAGAGTCATCCTGAAAACTGCTTTTGGTCAGATAGTAATTGGCACCAGCCTGAAGGCCTCCCAGACGGTCTTCCTCTCTATCTTTATAAGATATGATTATCACGGGGAGTGATTTCAGGACAGAATGGCTTCTGATGTTCGTTATGAGTTCTATGCCATTCATTCTGGGCATGTCCACGTCGGACACGATCAGGTCAAAGTTACCCGTACGTACGGCATTCCAGCCATCCAGCCCGTCAACGGCTATTTCAACCCGGTAGCCTTTGTTCTCTAACAATTTCCGTTCCATTTCACGTACGGTGATGGAATCGTCCACCACCAAGACAGATTTCTGTTCTTTTCCCTCAATCCTGCCCGTTGGACCGCCTACCTTACGCAACCGTCTCCCTGTCAACAGGTTATCAATGGAGCGCACCAGATCCTCCACATCAAAGATGAGGACAGGAGAACCATCCAGCATTACCGCCATGGCACTAATATCAGGGACCTTTCCCAGCCGGGGGTCTAAAGGCCTTACCACCAAGTCGTATTCTCCCAAGAATTGATCAACCAACAGGCCGTAAGAGTTTCGCCTGTCGCTCACCACCACCACATGAAATTGATTTTCTTGCTGTTCGGGCTCTTTGGTACCCAGCACGTCGTGTACATTTACCAGTGAGATGTTGTCATTATCAAACTGGAAATACTGACGGTCTTCCACCGTCTGGATATCATCTTGGGAGAGTACCAGGCATCTGTCAATGCGGGCTAGGGGAAATGCGTAAGGCTCTCCGCCTATCTCCACCAGGAAGGTGCAGACCACAGAGAGTGTCAGCGGCAATTCCAGATGAAAGCTTAGGCCTTCACCGGGATTAGACACGGCACGCACAACCCCTCCCACCTCATGAACCATATTGTGGACCACATCCAGGCCCACGCCACGTCCTGATATTTCCGTAACGTTATCCGCGGTGGAAAAGCCTGGGAGAAACAGGAAGTCCATGAGTTCGTGTTCCGCCAACTTGTCTACAATTTCGGGGGTAGCCATCTCTTTGCGCAATATCTTTTGCCGAAGCCGGTCCAAATCGATTCCGCGCCCATCGTCAGCGACAGTAATCATAAGCATTCCCGAACGATGAATGGCCTCCAAACGCAGCTTTCCTGCCTCTGGCTTTCCAGCGGCTATGCGCTCTTCTGGAGGCTCGATGCCATGATCTACGGCATTGCGCAAAAGGTGGTTTAGGGGGGCATCCAGCTTTTCCAGGATGTCTCGATCCACTTCTGTAGATCTTCCGACGATTTCAAATTTGACCCTTTTTCCCATCTCCTTGGCCAGATCTCGAACCATCCGGGGGAAACCACCAACACCATCTGCAAAGGGTCGCATACGAACGCCAATAACTTCGTGGTAGAGACGGTCCGAGAGGGTGGCGGAGGTTGTCGTAAACATGTCAAACTCGTTTAATCTATCAGCCAAATCGAGGCTGCACTCCTTGGTCTTTTCCCTTGCATTGAGCAATAATCCCTGGGTATATTCATCCTCTTTCTTCTGTTCCAGGGCTTCTCGTAATTCTTCGAGGATTTTAAATATTTCGATATGATTTCTCTTCAGGGCCAGCAGAGAAGCGGAAAATGGAGGGAGCCAACGGGCACTCACCACCACTTCTCCGGCCTCCCCCATAAGACGTTCGATCTTTCCCGCCGTAACCCGTACCATGCGGTCTTTGTCCTTCGAGTCTCCGTGGTATGGTTTGGCTTCGCCTACCTTTTCGGTAATCGCTTTTTCCTGTTTATCATCCAGAGGGACCAGCGCAGGATCATCGGATGGTTTCAAAGAAGGAGGCGACGGCGGAGATTGTTCCGGAGCCTGGGGAACGACTTCGGGCCGTTCAGGTTCCGGCAATTCGCCTTTTAGGATCGCAGACAAGTTGATGTTCACCTGGTCGATTTCTGACTTATGTTGGGTTAACCAGTCCTGTATGCCTTCCCCGAGGGCCTCCGAGATCTGGGAGAGGCTGTCAACACCCTCGAGGAGAATATCGATTTGACCCGAACCAGGAGAGACTTCCCCCTTCTGCGCCGCAACAAAATAGTCTTCCATAGAGTGGGCCAATTTTACGGCCTGATCCAGTTCCACGATACGAGCCCCCCCCTTGATGGAATGTGCAGCACGCATCAGCGCCTCTAAGTTATCGGTGGCAGATGGATCGTTCTCCAAGGCCAGCAGACCGTCATTCAGAATCGCCACATACGTTTCCATTTCTGTTTTAAAGAGATCTAACATGGACGCATCAGCGATGACTGTCTTTCCCTCTGCTGCCGTCTGTTCCGGTTTGTCCGGTGCAGGTGAAACAAGGTCTCCGGCAGGGGGTGGGGAGGGTCCTTTATCTTCCAGCTTCAGTATCCCTTCAGTGACGGAAACCACTTGGTCAATTTCTGACTTATGTTGGGTTAACCAGTCCTGTATGCCTTCCCCGAGGGCCTC
>JABMQV010000578.1 GCA_013203065.1 Desulfobacteraceae bacterium
AAATTGGTATTTCCTTTATTATTATAGCTACATATTGGGGGCGCATATCTTGGGCCTCCCGGAAAAAAATGATGTCTTTTCATCCATCATGATTGCCATCCGATCAGGCGATGGATCGATGGTGGTCTTGAGGGAGACCTTTGGGGCAGGGGGGATGTTTGCCTCTGCCTTTCTCCTGGGCGGATTGGTCATGGGTCTTGTTGCAGCACTCCCCTCTTATCTCCTCTTTTTGTTCCTATTCAAACGCATAAGGATGTGGCGTCGGGCAAGAAGAAAACAAAGAAATCGGCGCCCTGAGGAGCAATAATGCCGGGGGTAGGTTTTCGACCCAAAAAAAGGCTTGGTCAGCATTTCCTTCTCGATTCCGGAATTGCCGAGAAAATCCTCGCTCGGGCCCGATTCGAGCTCTCCGATCTGGTACTGGAAATAGGACCTGGGCGTGGCGCCTTGACATTGCCCCTTGCCCGAACGGTCGCACAAGTGGTGGCCGTTGAAAAGGATCCCTGTCTGGTAGAGTTGCTGGAAAAGAGGCTTTCAGCGTCAGGGATAAACAATGTCACCCTGGTCAATGATGATATCCTTTCAGTTGACTTCCGGAAGATAGCCCCGTCATCTTCAAAAAAAATCCACGTTCTTGGAAATCTGCCCTATAACATAACCTCTCCTGTCCTCAGCAAACTTACAGGAAATCGGCGTTTGATTGCCAGGGCCGTTCTTATGCTCCAGTTGGAAGTTGCAGCCAGGTTGACCGCCTCTCCCGGTGGAAAGACATACGGGGCCATTACCCTGCTTGTAAGGTATCACGCAAAACCAACTCCACTGTTTGAGGTGTCCAAAGGGGCCTTTTCACCGAGGCCAAAGGTTGACTCCATGGTGATAGAGCTTAACTTTGACCTGCCCTACCCTTGCCGGGATGTGGATCCGGAGGATTTCAAAAGGGTGGTGAGAGGGGGCTTTGCCCATCGCCGGAAAACCCTGCTAAATTCGTTCAAAGGCTCATTTCCTCCTTGGACCAGAGAGATCCTCGTAAATACAATGAGAGACTGTGACATTGATCCCAAAAGACGCGCCGAAACCCTTACCATGGATGAGTTTCTGTGCCTTGCCTCAGCCCTAAGAATTGACAAAGGGTCTGGTAATTGATATCTGAGCATGATTTGTTTCCATATACGCCGTGTCGTTATCTTGTATCCGGGTCCTGTGTGCCTTTCTTTGAGGAGCCGGGGTTGAAGCAGTGGCACAACCATCTTATGGAAATTTATCCAAGGTCGTAGCCATGGAAATCATAGAATCCCCTGAACAAATGCGGGATAGGTCGGAAGCCTTGAGATTGGCCCGCCACACCATTTCTTTGGTCCCGACCATGGGCTATTTACACGAAGGTCATCTGGAGTTGATGAGGGTAGGAAAAAAGCATTCTAATAAGCTGATTATAAGCATATTTGTCAACCCCTCCCAGTTTGGTCCCAACGAAGACCTCGACCAGTACCCGAGAGACACAGCAGGCGATCTGGAAAAGGCTCGAGAGGTAGGGGTCGACGTTGTCTTTTTACCTTCCGCCCAGGAGATGTATCCTGAAGGTTTTCAAACAAACGTGCAGGTGAAAGGGATCGCCCAACACCTGTGCGGTATTTCCAGACCCGGTCACTTTGAAGGTGTTACCACGGTTGTTGCCAAATTGTTCAATATCACAAAACCTCACATGGCAGTTTTCGGACAGAAGGATTTCCAGCAATTGACGGTTATCAGCCAAATGGTCATGGACCTCAACATGGATATCCAAATCGTTGGGGTTCCCACTGTCAGAGATCCGGATGGGCTGGCCACGAGTTCTCGTAATAAGTTTCTGAATCAGGAGGAGCGGATATCCGCGCTCTCACTCAAGAAATCACTTGATCTGGCCGTGGAGATGTTCAGGGGGGGCGAAAGGGATGCCGGGGTTATTCAGAAGGCAATTGAGTCATTGATACTGAGTCACCCGCATACTGAGATTGGTTATGTGACCCTTTGTAATCCCGTGACACTGAAAGATATTGAAACCATTACGGACGAAGCCCTCCTGGCCCTGGCAGTGCAGGTCGGAACAACAAGGCTGATAGATAACTGCGTCCTACGTAGTGACTCAGATAAAATCATCTCGAAGAGCTGAATTTTTTTTAAAATGAAAGGAGAACTTTATGAAATCGTCAAATTTCCTCTTTACCTCCGAATCGGTTACCGAGGGACACCCTGACAAGGTAGCTGACCAGATATCTGACAACATTCTGGATCATATGCTTGAACAAGACCCGAAGTCCCGCGTGGCTTGTGAAACCATGGTAACCACTGGCATGGCCATCATCGCGGGCGAAATTACCACAAAGGCCTATGTGGACCTGCCGGAGGTCGTAAGGGAAACCATCAAAGACATCGGTTACCACAATTCATCTATGGGTTTCGACTGGGAGACTTGTGCCGTCATCTCCACCATAGACAAGCAATCAGCAGATATTTCCGTGGGTGTAAATGAAGGCACCGGCCTTTTCAGGGAGCAGGGTGCCGGTGATCAGGGCCTGATGTTTGGATATGCGTGTAAAGATACATCAACGTTGATGCCCATGCCCGTGTACCTTGCCCATGGCCTTACAAAAAGGTTGGCCCACGTCAGAAAATCAGGCCAATCCCCGTGGCTGAGGCCAGACGGCAAGTCCCAGGTAACTGTTGAATATGTGGATGGAAAGCCATCCAGGATTCACACGGTGGTTATTGCCGCGCAGCACGACGCGGAAGTGGATTACGACACACTTCGGGAATCAATCATTGAGAAGGTGATCGCAGAGGTGGTCCCAAAAGAGATGTTGGACAAGGATACACAGTATTTTATCAACACCACGGGCCGCTTTGTAACCGGGGGACCGTTAGGGGATTGCGGCCTCACTGGCCGGAAGATCATTATGGACACGTACGGGGGCTTCGGCTACCACGGAGGCGGGGCATTTTCCGGAAAAGATCCTTCCAAGGTCGACAGGAGCGCCTCCTACATGTGCCGCTATATTGTCAAGAATATTGTGGCTGCAGGGCTCGCTGAAAAATGTGAAATACAGGTCGCCTACACCATTGGCCGGGCTGAACCCGTCTCTGTTCTGGTGGGGGCTTACGGTACCGGTGTTGTTTCCAGCGTGGAATTGACGGAAATCGTAAAGAATCACTTTGACCTCCGACCAGCCGCCATCATCGAAAGGCTGGACCTCTTGAGACCCATTTACAGGAAAACCTGCAATTATGGGCACTTTGGTCGAGAACTCCCTGAATTCGCCTGGGAAAAGACCGATATGATAGAAACGCTCAAGAGCGCAGTAAAATAGACGACGCGGCCGGGGACAAAGGCAATAGCGGATTTGTTTGGACATGAAAGGATCAAGCAATGGATTATGACATAAAGGACATCAATCTGGCAGGAAAAGGCCGCTTGAGAATAGAGTGGGCGGGCATGAGCATGCCCGTGCTCAGAGGTATCCAAGAGCGTTTCGAAAAGGAAAAACCGCTCAATGGCGTCAGGCTATCGGCCTGCCTGCATGTCACCACCGAAACAGCGGGCCTGGTCAAAACCCTCAAGGCGGGCGGCGCAGAGGTGGTCGTCTGCGCATCCAACCCACTGTCCACCCAAGACGATGTGGCCGCCTCGCTGGTGGCGGATGATGAGGTTCCTGTCTTCGCCATTAAGGGGGAGGACCATCAGACCTACTACGCCCATATACTCTCCGCGCTCAAACATACGCCTCATCTAACCATGGACGACGGCGCAGATCTGGTGGGTGCTCTCCATTTTATCGCCCTCCGGAAATGGGATGAGCTGGAGCCTTCCGTGAGAGAGTGGGGAAAAAATCTGTCTGATAAAGAGAGGGAAGAATTCCTCTCGCATGTCATCGGAGGAACCGAAGAGACAACAACCGGTGTCATCCGCCTCAGGAGCATGGAAAAAGACAAGGTCCTGCAGTTTCCCGTAATCTCCGTAAATGATGCCAATACCAAACACTTCTTTGACAACCGTTACGGGACCGGTCAAAGCACCGTTGATGGTATTATCAGGGCCACCAATCGGTTGCTGGCCGGCAGCGCCTTCGTGGTCAGCGGTTACGGCTGGTGTGGCAGAGGGGTGGCCCTCCGGGCCAAAGGGCACGGCGCCCACGTGGTCGTATGCGAAGTGGACCCTTTACGCGCCCTTGAGGCTGTGATGGACGGTTTCCAGGTAATGTCCATCGCGAAAGCAGCCCCTTTGGGAGACTTTTTTTGCACGCTGACCGGAGATATCAATGTCATCCGTGCCGAACACTTCCTGGAAATGAAGGATGGCGCAATCGTTTCCAATTCAGGACATTTTAATGTAGAACTGGACCTCTCTGGTCTCTCTCAAGCCTCTATTTCACGTCGGCCCGTCAGGGAGTTTGTGGAGGAATTTACCCTCAAAGATAATAGAAGGATCTATGTGCTGGCAGAAGGACGGCTGATCAACCTGGCCGCGGCCGAGGGACATCCCTCAAGCGTCATGGATATGAGTTTTGCAAACCAGGCCCTTTCCGCCGAATACATGGCCCGTGAACACGCAAAGATGGAAAAAAAGGTTTATCCGGTCCCCCGGGAGATTGATGAGAGGATCGCACGACTAAAGCTGGAGTCAATGGGAGTGGAGATAGACACCTTGACACCCGAGCAGGAAAGGTATCTCTCTTCGTGGGAAATGGGTACATGAGCAGGCTGTTCCCGCTTGCCGTTGATTGCTGTTGTCATAAATTTTGACTATCATGACCTCGGCTTGCAAAGGTCTCAACATGAGAATCAGGGAGAAGAGGGTCTACCCCATGAAACAAAAACATTACAATGCCGGAGATATCATTCTCAAGGAAGGCGATCCAAGTGATTTCGCTTATAAGATAGTGTCTGGCGAGGTTGAGGTCTTTACGGATTTTGAAGGACGAACGGTTATCCTTGGGGTGATGAAAGCGGGGGAATTCCTGGGGGAAATGGGGATTGTGGACGGCCAGCCACGCAGCGCCTCGGCCCGTGCGAGAAAAAAAGCCACCCTGATGATTTTTGAAAGAAAGGAATTCTTACGTCTAATTTGCAAGGATAGCTCATCGGCCTACCGTATGATCACCCGTCTCTGTGAGCAGCTACGTTCCATCAGCAGAAGACTCGCCGGGTCAACCGGCACAATGAAACCCGGTGATACGGCTGGGGGCGAGGCTTCAGTTAGAGAACCTCAGGCCACCTCGGCGCATGTAAGCTCAAAAAGCGACTCCACAAATTTCCGATTCACAGTTTCAACCCCATCGCCGCAGGTTAGCCCACACATGCCAAAGGAGGGAATAACCGTCACAAAACTACCTTTCTCAGTCGGACGTTTACCACCCAGGAAAGGGCCGGAGCTCTTTATGCCCATCGACCTGAGACTTCCGGATTCCCGGCCATTTCGATTGTCTCGACAACACTTCGCTTTATACCAGGGACAAGACGGGTGTGGTGTCCTGGATCTGGGAAGCACGTTAGGAACGGAGATAAACGGAGAATTCCTGGGGCGAGATTTCGGCAAAGATTTTGAATATCTAAAGCCGGGCAAGAATAGGATTGTTGCCGGCGGTGTCGACTCCCCGTTCGCCTTTACGGTCCTCATGGAGCCGGTATAGATCACTCAAATGTGCGCTGCACGATCTTCTATGTCTCATTGTTGGACAGGCTCGGCAACCACCTTTTCCCGCAGTTTTTACAGGCCCTTAGTGAATGGTCCAGCCCCCATCCACCATCATGACGTGCCCAACGAGCATATCGGACATGGAACTGCACAGAAACAGCGTTGCTCCTACTAAATCTTCAGGCTGAGCCCAGCGACGAATAGGAAGCATTTCTCCCAACACCCACTCCTTATAGCCGGGTCGCTCCAACAATTTACGGCGGGTGGGTGTTTCAGTGACGCAAGGTGCCACGGCATTGACATTAATCCCCTTGGAGGCCCATTCGTAAGCCAGGGCACGGGTCAGGTGATGAACGCCCGCCTTTGCCGCTGCATAGACCGACCGGCCCATAAACGTGACCTGACCAAAGGTGGACCCAATATTGATAATTTTCCCACGACCCTGAGGGATCATAATTCGGGCCACGGCCTGGGAGGCAAAGAACAGCGCTTTCAAACTCGTATCCAGGGTCTGGTCCCATTCCTCTTCTGTAACCTCCAACGCTTCTACGGTATCGGTCCATGCCGCGTTGTTGACCAGGATGTCGATTTTCCCAAAGGTCTCATTCACCTGACGAACCATTGCGCGAATCTGAGACACATCTGTGAGATCCTTGGGGATCACCAGGGCTTTACGATCCAGCGCCTCAATCTCTGAAGCCACTTCCTCCAGCGCTGACTGGTTTCGACTGACCACGGCCACATGGGCCCCTGCCTCCCCCAGCGCAACGGCCAGAGTTCGCCCAATACCTTGGGATGCCCCGGTGACGATGGCAACCTGGTCTTTCAGACCAAAACTGCTCCAATTACGGCTCATCAGTGAGTTATCCTCCGGCAGATAAATAGGGTGATAGTTTTCTCACACGCCTCCTCCCCACCCACGGCGAGAAGCTTGGGCGGGGAGTGGAAAAAGGCTATTGCATCGCCTCTTCCATGTGCTCCATCAAGGTAAAGACCACGGGGCCATCGGCCGTAACGAGGATGTTTTCCTCCAACCGGCAGGTCTGGGACAAGAGTGGGTGTCCGGCAAAAGTCTCTACCGAAAAATACATGTTCTCTTTCAGCTCGGCCGGGTAATCCAGCGAGTACGCCCGCGAAACCCACATGCCCTCATAGAGCGTGATACCGATGCTGTGGGCAAACTGCTGCAGGGTGACGGTCCCGTACTTGTCATCATCGTATTCGGGGAAAGCGGCCGCCACATCGGCCGTGGTGTTCCCGGGCCGCATCTGCTCGATGCCAGCATACATGGAATCGTAGACCTCTCTGTAGAGGTCGATCTCCTGTTGTGTCATCTTGCCGGCGCATTTGAAGCAGCGGACAAAATCAACATAGTATCCGGATGGCCCCACTGCATTGATGTCCACAATAACCAGATCGCCCTGGCGGATCATCTTGTCCGTGGCCCAACGGCGGTACGGGCTGGTATTGCCGCCGGAGGCAACAATAATGTCATAGATGATCTCGAAACCCTGGCTCAACATAAACTCGTGTACATTGGCCTCGATCTCCCGCTCCCGAACCCCCGGTTTCAGCCATTCGTATTTTATCTTCCACATGGCGGCATCACCAACAGAAGATGCCTGTTTCAACAACTCGATTTCATCTCGGGTCTTGACAACCCGTGCCGCCGACATGGCCGGCCAGCCGTTTACGATATTGATCTCCCGCTCTTGAAAGGCGCTCAGAGACGGCATGTCCAGGTTATCGATACCGATACGTTCGCTCCGGACGCCGGCCTCCTCAAGGATCCCGACGACACTGTCGGCCATCTTGCCTGCCATGTGAGGCACGGCCCCCTCTGCCCACTGCCAGGTCATGGCCGGGTGGATCCTATCTTCCATCCACGGCATGTCCATCTTGGCGCACTCCAAGTCAGACCCGGCCGTTTCAAAAAGCACCGGCTCGCCCCCGTTTGGCAGCACGACATACCGGATGTTGATGTTGTATTTCCAGTTGCCCTGGTAGGAACCGGTAACATAGCGAATGTTTGCACCCGCAAAAAGAACCAGTGCGCCCAGATCATGGGCATCCATCTGCTCACGGGCGCGCTGGAGGCGCTCCTTTCGCAGCCGCTCAAAATCCACCCGGTATTGCCAGTCAGCGCCTGTCTGGCTGTAAAGACGCCGCGGGTCCCATTCATGCGGCTTCCCGATAAAGCTTGTGTCCAGTTTGTATCCCATTTCTGACCTCCTTCTTCTTTAGGGTTCCATATCTTCGAAAAAATTCAAATCCAATCAGGCAAATTACCTCTGTACAGTACGGTCATCAACCAAAAACAGCCCCTGTTCCAGCCGAGTGAAGAGAAGCCCCCATGGGCATATTTTTTCAGAAGCGGCAGGGTCCTGGAGCAGCCGAGCACCCTCTTCATAAGGAGCGTTGGATACTTGTTTCTTAGACAGACACGAAGTACAATGTCAAGACAATATTCATCCCCAGCAAAAAACATATTAGCTCCCGATTAGACGCAGCCGTATCATGA
>JABMQV010000579.1 GCA_013203065.1 Desulfobacteraceae bacterium
GTCTCCGACTATGTTAACGTAGACGATACGGGAGCCCGCCATAATGGAAAAAACGGCTACTGTACTCATATTGGCAATGAATTATTTGCCTGGTTCCAGAGTACGGATAGCAAAAGCCGAATCAATTTCCTTGAACTCCTTCGCGCAGGGCAGACAGACTACGTGATCAATGAAGATGCCCTGCAATATATGAATAACCAGCGTCTTGCCAAATCCATACTTCATTTGCTTAAGGATCATTGCAAAAAGCAATTTGCAGATCTCACTGAATGGGAGGCCCACTTACAAGAGCTCAAGATCGTCAATCATCGACATATCAAAATAGCCACAGAAGGAGCTCTCATCGGTAGTGTGCTTCATCATGGCCTGCCCAAAAGCCTGGTCATTGTCAGTGATGATGCGGGTCAGTTCAATATCCTTATTCATGCCCTTTGCTGGATTCATGCAGAGCGTACTCTCAATAAGCTGATCGCACCAAATGAGGAAAGACGCAAGATCCTCGAAGATGTCAGAAAACAGGTTTGGGACTTCTATGATGATCTCAAGGCGTATAAGATCTCTCCGAACGAAACGAAAAAGATTCAACTGGAAGATAAGTTTGACGACATCTTTACACAGAAAACAGATTACCAAATGCTAAACCTGGCCTTGAGCCGCCTATATGAAAATAAGGCTGAGCTGCTCCTGGTCTTAGAGAGACCGGAAATCCCTTTGCATAACAATTTGAGTGAAAACGATATCCGTGAATATGTCAAAAGACGCAAAGTCAGCGGCAGCACCCGCAGTGAACTGGGTCGATGCTGTCAGGACACCTTCACCAGTCAAAAGAAAACATGTCGGAAGTTGGGTATCTCCTTCTGGGACTACCTTATTGATCGTCTCTCCAAGACCAACAAAATACCTCCCCTTCAGGAACTCATTTTTCAGTATGCAAACGCCCCTTGATAATTTTCCTATTCTCCTACTCGCCAAAAAAAACCATTGCGAACCGTAAAGCTTTCAGGAAATAGATCTTCTCCTGTCCCCATTCGTACCCGAACTTATTGAGAGCCGAAAAAGGTCGGAAAATTATAGATTTTAGGTTTTTCGACAGACTCAGATGTAAGCTTCTGCTTTTTCTAATAGATTCCGTAAGAACTATAATATAGTCAACGGTCCTGGGCCCGGAACCCGACCGCAATGGCCTTCTCCGGCTACTGTGATTTCGACGCAATCGCGTAGCCGGCAACATTTCTCCCATCAAATGGAATCCTCAAATTCTTGAACTCTTCGTATTGCTTATTTTGTTCCTTTGAATGAGTGTCAAATATGAAGGTCCATTTCCTGCCCCCGGCGATGATTACGCTTCTGGTGTATTCCGGGTACCGGTCCACCCCGTTGTGAGGGGCACATATTATCTCTTCGTTCGTGAGGAATACAAGACGGTAACTCACCCAGTAGTCTGCGGAGCAATGGGTCACTCCGGTTTCTTGCAGATGATCAATAAGGGAGTAGAGACGAGCCTGGGAATGCATGGGGAAGGTCCAGAATATCACACTGTTGAACACGAGCACCATCCCCAGAAGCAGGACTGTAGCAGGCCTGAACCGTCGGGAGAGAACGGACAGCATACAGCAAAACACAACCGGATAGACGGCATACATCAGAAAAATGTACCTGGCAGAGAATCTATCAAAATGGTATTTACTGCTGACGGCAAATATGAGAACCATTATCACCAGGGAAACTGAAAGCAGATGACCATGTTGTTCCCTGTTCAGAACCTTTCCCCGGACAAGCTCGATCAGTATCCGGCATGCCCCGTAGAAAGCGTAGAAGAATGTAGAAATGTATACGAGATATACCGGCATTTGAATGAGAGACACCTTGTTGCCGAAACCGAACTGACGGGGAAGGTATGTCACAAAGATCAATTTCAGATGTCGCATTATCTCAGACAGGCCCGACACGTCAAACTGAACCGTGGCCGCGCTTTCCGGGGCGATCGCAATTCCATACCAGTAGGGCGTAGCCCCTATGAAAAAGCACACTGCAAAGAGTCCATACTTGCTGGCGGCCTTGGCAAGGTCAGGTCGCCTCTTACGTAACTGGATCAATTCAAGCACGCCGAGCGCAAAGAAATAACAGAGGAAGTACAGAAACTGCTGTGAAGCCCAGAAAAACACTCCGAAACATGTACCCATGAGGATTACATGTGAAATCTTACGGTCAGAAGGGGACCGCAGATAGATCAACTTCCAGAACAGGATGAGGGCAACTATCGAATAGAGAAGGATTCCATTCTGGCCACCGAAACGAAGCGTGTCCCACAGCAACTGTTTTGGAGCAATGGCTGAGAAAAGGGCGGCGCAGAGAGAGTATTTCTCATCCAGGAATAACCTTGAAAGAAAATAGATCCCGACTATCCCTGCGAGAGAGAAACACAGTGCAGCCGCCTTGAGCGTTGTGTACGATACCCCGAAGAAGAAATAGAAAACAGCCAGAATGTACCCTGTAAGACTGCCTAAATAAGCCGCCCCGTAGTAGAATATGGGAAATTCCCTGCCTTCGAGAATATGCTTTCCCATCAGGCCAAAGATCGCTTCGTCTGAATCTACATAAGTAACACCTCTCAGCAGCCAGAACAGACGAACCGCCAGAGCAATAAGCAGTATGCCAAGCAGCTTGTAGTTGATTGATTTCAGGGACATTTTTCGTGCCAGAGTTGAAAAGTTGAAAGGTCGAACATCGGGCCTTCCTTGCAGGCCCGGACATAGTCACCTGCCCTGGCCCTGACAACACAGTCGTAGTAGGCTCCAATTCCACAGGCCATATGGTTCTCGAAGTAGTGTGAACGTTTAAGGTTGACTCGTTTAAGATTCAAGCGGCTCCAGAATCGTGCCCGCAGCTGCAATCAGGTCCGCATCATTCCCCGCCCTCTGCACCGCCCGGCTGATGGCGAAACGGTCCACATTTAGTGAACGCGCCACCTCGTTTCCGGAGATCGACAACTCCCGGGTGGCAATATATGAAAGTATCCTCAGGGTTCTGTATCAGACCCCAGTTCCAAGAATTGACTTGCCAGTACGGTAATATTATAACGCATACAGGTGTACCGGTATAAAAAAATCTTGATATTTTTTCGGAATAGCGTATGCCCGTCTAAATCGGGTGAACGTAAGGTGCCGGCTGGTTATAAGCTTGGCCTTACGTGGAAGAAAAGATTTTGGCAAGGGTTCACGTCCGATATAAAGGAGATAGATGGGTCTCTGATAAACTCTTAAGTAAAAGTCCAAAGAATTTATGATTTTTGCCAGTAGGTACGGAGCAAATGGTAGCTGTAAGACATCATGGCCAAAGGAATATACGAGGGGCAGGCTTAGTCGGTTCACAGAGTCCCGAAATGGATTCGGATCGCCATCGCCTTGGACGAAAAGTATTATGGAGCGCTCGGAGAGGTTGGAGTTGAGAAAAATCATATGTTCATAAGCGCCTTTTAGGAAAGGACGTTTAAAAAGGTAGAAGTTGGGATGGGCGGAATAAAACACAAGGAGTAAAGCCAGTAAACTTATAACAAGTTTACCCGAGAAACCTTTTAATACGCTTAACCTAGATAACTGATAGATGCCGTAGCAAATAAATATGATCGCCAGAGGGTATAGCTCCTTTGTATAATAGCGGGCATAGTACCACTGGTAATTGGTTGCAAACCTGAAATAAAGAATGATGAACGATGTGAAGATAAAGATCATTGACGGGAAGAATATAAGGTGCGTTCGGCTCCGGTAAAGTGATATAAAGATACCCCATAAGAGAAAAAACCATCCAAACAGAGAAATGTGGGTCGTGATGGAAGAAAAATATGTGTATTTAATCCCGATATAGGAGAGGAGGCCAAGTTTATAAAGAAGAGTCTTGCTCAGGATCAGAAACGCTACAGATCCTGCCGCGAAAATCA
>JABMQV010000580.1 GCA_013203065.1 Desulfobacteraceae bacterium
AACATGCTTTTGAATAAAAGGTTTAATAGCCGTAAGGCTTGTTGTTATTTGTTTTACTTCCTCTCAAAGGAAAACAAATCGAAAAAAAATAGACTCTGCGTCCTCTGCGGCTCTGCGGTGAGAATTATTTTCTCAAAGACCCTTTCAGGGTCACCATTCAAGCCACCCTTTTTAGGCTTTTTAGGGGTGGTGGTTGACTAAAGCAAATTGTTTGGCAATTTATTCCAGGATCTCTCCTCTTGATTCCTATTCCACCTTCCACACAATATCACGAACACCGTCGATGATAGACAACATGACCGCGCCTGAGTCCACCAAGGGTGGTTCTGAGAAGTCCAGCCGGTTCAAAGCCACGAAAATAGTGCGCCTTGATTCCGGAAAATAGAGCCATAGTGCGTAGACACCAGCGTTCGCTCCGGAATGGCCGATGACTCTTTCCCCGAAAACTGCGTGCCATGCCTCCGATATCTCGAGCCCGAAGCCGTATTCCGTCGCCGGGGGAATGGGGGTTTCCATCTGCTCCAGCGTTGTCATGCTCACCACTTTCCCCCCAAAAAACGCACGCGTCCAGAGGAGCATATTCGAGGGGATGGTTACTGCCGAGCCGGCCGTCCAGTCCCACGACATGTTCCACCCCGAGGTGTCCAGGAGTTTGTCTTCCGCCCAGCAGTAGTCATGGGCATAGGGATCGGTCTTCGTGCCGTCTCGAGTCAGGGCGGTACGCCGCATGTCGAGAGGATAGAAAAAGCGACGATCTGTTTCGTTGGCCACCGTGTCACCGGTCGCCGCCTCCGCGATCATCCCCAGCAGGTAATAACCCGTGTTGCAATACTCATATACCGTTCCCGGTTGGACAAATTCGGTTTCGTGAATGCGAAGAATGGCGAGGATATCCTCAGAAGTCCAGAAGGCTGTTGGGTGGGCGAGCAGTCGATCCTGCCACTCCTGGGTGTTTTCGTGATCCGGAATGCCGCTGCTATGGTTGAGCAACATGAGCACCGTAATCTGGTTCCCATAGCGGGGCAAGGCCCCTGGAAGCCAATATTCGACCGTATCTCCCAATTTCAAATAACCGTCCTCCACCAGTTTCATGATGAGGGTGGCGGTGAACGGCTTGGTGATGCTGGCAATACGGACCTGGGTGTCCACGGTCATGGACCGGCCGGTGTTCAGGTCGGCCTTGCCCGCCGCCCCGATCCAGGTCCCGTCCGGGGTCTCCACGGCCATGATCGCTCCCGGTACCCCATCGTCACTCACGGCATTATCCAACACCGCCTGCAGTTGGGCTCCCTCGGGCAAAGTGTTGGTCGTTTGATCGTCGGATGAATCGCCGCAACTGCATAGCAGCGCAACACACAGCAACACAATCACAATCGGGTAAATTCGCTTCATTATTTTCACCGCAGTTTGGGCTAAAGGAAAGGCCATCATTCCATTATTCCATTATTCCAATTGGTTAGTTCTTCCTGCATGTGGTCTCGCATGTTTCCTTGGGGGCCTCAGGACGACAAGGGTCAAGGATCGCCCGTTCCCGGTATCCAAATGTCATCAAAAAAATAGGTCACACCCACAAAACCACCCACCGCATTGATGCTTCGATTTCTTTGGGCAAGACCGGCATTGGAGATGTGATGAAACATGGCCTCACCATCGAGAGACCAGTTCTTGTTAATTAGATAGCGGAGGCCCAAACTGCACTGAGGCGTAAGCTCTATGGCCTGGCCGATGGCCTGCTGGGTCTTATCTTTGTATGCATCGGTGTAGACAATCCCGACACCCCCCTGAACATAAGGAATGAAACGCCAGCCCGGCTGTACAAAATTATACCGCAGAAGACCGGTAATACCGCCGATATAGTTTCCAAAGCCCTTGTAGATGAATGAATTGGTAACCTCGCCGATGACCTCCCAATTCCCCCTCCAAAAGGAGTTTGTCTGGCTTGGGCTGTGGATCATCCACCCGAAGCGCAGGTTTGTCTGAGCATAACCAAGAACCGGACTCCCTTTCGGAACCTTGGTAAGAGAATTGAGAACACCTGAGACAAGTTGAAGGGACATCCGGCCTTTTGTGAAGGTTTCTTGTTCGGGCTGGTTCTTATCCTTGGGGGCCTGGTCAGCCAGGGCGTGGCATGGAAGGGACAACAGGCCGGCAACAATTAGAAAAGTTGTTAGTTTCCGGGAACGATTCATTCTTCTACTTCCGATGGAAAGAGGTTTCTTGAGGCGCTTCTGATTCAGAAAGTTTTAATAACACCGTGTGCTTACTATAAAAGAAAAGAAATCAAGGTCAAGAAAAAATGATAGTCCGGATTTGTGCGTTGATTACACGGAAGAAAACTGATATGGAGGCATGGACTTTCAAAAACGGCCTCAACATATGGCGAAACAAATGGTACAGGCTCAAAAAAAAACAAGGTTTTCCAGACAGACCCTTCTGAAGGCGTTCGTCTTTCTGTTGGTTATCAGCGGATCTGTGTGTGTTTATCATTTTACACCGGTAAAGAACTTTTTCACCCCCCAAATCCTCGATCAGTTCATACAGATCTTTGGTCTCTGGGCCCCAATCGTGTTTATCCTGATTGAGGCCGTGAGCATATCTCTCTTCGTGCCGGCCAGCATTCCCATTGTCTTAGGAGCAGGGATTTTTGGCGCATACAGCGGATTCCTCTACGGATGGATTGGGGCGGTGATCGGGGCCGTAGGTGGCTTTTTTATCGGGCGTTATCTGGGAAGGGATTTTGTCGCATCCTTGATCGGTGGTAAACTGGAAAAATATGACGATGCCATTGAACGGAACGGGTTTGCCACGGTACTCTATCTCCGTCTTCTGAACACACCTTTCACACCGTTGAATTATGGAATCGCGCTGACCAAGATCCATTTCCGGGATTTTTTTTGGGGGACTGCCCTGGGTGTCATTGTCAGCATCTTTGCCGTGACATTTTTAGGGGGAATTCTAAGGGATGTATGGGTTTCGGGCCAATGGGGAGATCTGGTATCGCCAAAGGTCTTTTTTGCGCTGGCACTTTTTGCTTTTTCGGCCTCAATCCCCATCGTCATCAAAAAGATCAGAGGGCAGCGGGTGGGGCAGAGGCGCTAGCGCCGTGTCCAGAAATGGTTGATTTCTCTGGATTCCCG
>JABMQV010000581.1 GCA_013203065.1 Desulfobacteraceae bacterium
CACCGAAATTTATCTGCATTTGGACCTCAACCGAAGGCGACATATCCAAAAGCGATTTATCAGGTATATGCAATCGGGCCTGACCGACGATTCAAAGATAGAGGAATTACTTCATTGGGAAAATGAGGGGGATTTGATGGCCTGGCTGGATAGTCTCTAACAGGGGCAGATAACCGACAGCCCTTGACGGAGAGGTACGAAAAGCGTAGAAATATTATGTTGTCAGTTGAAAAGACAGGTTTGTTGAAATGTGTGATAACTTGTTGCTTTTCTTATTCATTCAGGATATCTCAAGCTAAGAACGAAAATCAACATGTTTTCAGCGGGTTACGGCAACACACAACATAATGCACGAAACATTGAATCGAGGTGCTGTCAGATAGGCATTGCTGCAACAACTGCGTTTTATGCGGCAGAAACCCGAAGTTCCGCTTCTTATGCGGATCAATCTAATCATTGTTCGGTGTCAGAATGTGAACCCGACGTAAAGAACGAGTCCGGTGAACACAGGGGAACCCCACGGTGCCCGAACTTATTGAGAACCTACGGGATTGGCCTATTGCCCCAGATGAACGTTGAACAAAATGTGGAAGTAATACCTCGTCTCCTGGGGTGGGCATCCAAAAAAAAGGAACGTACCGAGGAACTGCTGACCCTGGTGGGGCTTCAGCCGTAAGAGTATGCCCACCGATTTCCAGATGAGCTGTCTGGAGGACAGCAGCAGAGAGTGGGGGTCGCCCTTTCGAATACGAATTTGATATTGCTTGGAGCGATACCGGCAGTACTGCTCGCCTTGATCGTGGATTTTTCCATCGGGTCCTTTGAATGGGGACCGAGGCCTGAGAGAAAGCTAGCTCGAAAGAACTCGGATAAAATTCTGAGGCTTATTGCGCTGATGATGCCTTTAATATTGATCTTTTTCGCGCTCATTTCATACTTCGCAAAGCCATCCTCGGATCTTGGACACACGGCATCTTCAATCCTCGAGACCGGGACAATCCGAATTTGAACCAATAATTTCACTGAACAACTGATCCTAGGAGAAATAATGGCCCAGCTGATTGAGGCCAGAAGCGAATTGAGCGTGGAACGGCGCTTTAACCTGGCAGAGACCATGATCTGTCACGGTGCCCTGGTTAATGGAGAGATCGATTTATATGCCGAATATACTGGAACTGGGCTGAGAGCAATCCTCAAAAGGCCAGTAGTCATAGTAAGTGGGACGTTGCCTCAGTCCTGGACGAAAACCCCTGAACCCTGATTCTATGGCTTCGGAAAACATTGGCCGGCTTCCTGTGCGGCCAGGTAATACAGTGAGCACAAGTGATCCTAAGCGTTTCAAGCGTAAACGGAAGGGATTGTGCCGGGTACTGACATTTTTCACGCTAACGCCGCTGATCTGGAACCTAGGCTCTTAGCCATGAATCAGTTGGTTCTCTTCGCACAATATGTTTTTAGACAGAAGTATCTTCGACCGTTTGCATCGACGCGGAAAAAAATGTATAAACCCCCTTGAAAATATTTTTCATTAAGGTATAATAGATAACAATTCCACTATAATCATACATCTCGCTCTTTGGAAACAAAATCATGTCAATCTTGGTGGCGCCGTAATAGCGTCATCCCGCCATGTGCCCGGTCTGGGCTTTCATATCTTGAGCCAAAGCTATTAGGCAAAGGCCCTTTCATTGTATCTCAGCTCTTTTGAGGCTCCTGTGAGAATTCTTCTGAATGAACTCTCTTGCTGGCTGTGCGGTTAGGTTTCAGCTGAAGAACTCTTCTGAGAGTTGGACCACCACAACTCACCTGCTAAATACCATTTGGTTCAAATTGGAGAGAGTTTGAGAGGGGCTTTTTTGGATAGCATTTCTGAGTGTTAAGAAAAGCGCTATCAATGCAAATTTTCCCATTCTGACGGCAGCCATTGGATTTTTGTAACAGTCTGTGATTGCTAATACATCTTTTTGGTCCGTCCTCCCCGAGTAGTTCACTACAATCTAGAAATAACCCCTGCCAGTGGCTTTGGCATTTCAAGAGTTTTACAGGCCTCGCGCCGAAAAATCTGAGGTTCGGAGGGTACCTGTTTGCCATTTCTGACCGGTGGCCATGTAAACTGTGGGGCCACATGAAGGTTGATTAGAAGAAACAAATAGATGCGAGGAATTTTATATGCGGCCATCACAAACAAAAGATGATGCCCCAAAATGCCTTATATGGATAAGGTTACAAACGGGAGAACACTTCAGACATCTAAAGGAAGAAGCCTGTAGTTGAGGTTAGAATTGGAAGCAATGTTGCTCCACCTTCTTAAGGAGCGAGGCATGGGGGAATCAGAAGCAGCCATTGTGCCGCAATAAAAAGCTTATGCACCATGGTGCAAGCACCTCAACCTCGATGTGAAGAGAAGCAAGTTGCCGGAAAACTGCTGATTTTTGACATAAAGGTCGTTGAAATTACGCAACATTTCTCGGCGGTGAGATGCTAGAGGATGATAAGAAACTCTGGGTCAATGTACTCGGGCAGGCCATTAAAGACGCCCAAGAGTCCGAGATGGAACCCGGAGTTTACTCCAAACGGATCGCTGAAAGCGCCAGACAATGGTTTCTCAGCGGAAATGAAGGGGCCGGCTCCTTTCAATGGATTTGCATGGTCTTAGACCTTGAGCCAGAATTTGTCAGACGACTCGTATTGAATAAGTATGAGCCTCGTCGTACCCAGAGATTGACCTAAAATATGGGAGTGCGGGATCTCTATCAGGGAAAAAGGCTGATTCTGGTCGACATGATAGATATAGGGGCTTTAGCACTAGCCCGTTTTGAAGCAGAATAGCTGAGCAGGCGTAAGAGTGGAAAGAAATGTTTGGAACTAAAAGATAGTCTGAAGGGAAATACCTATGGCCGTACTTGAACAACTCAGGCAGTGGAGGAAAAGGCTGGGGAATAAGACCTGCAAGGAACTAAAAGTTCGGCTTGATGAGGATTCGGTTGAACGGCTAAAGCGATTAAAAACAAAAATCCGAACATTTGATGATAATGACCTAGTAGCCTCAGCATTAAAGTCACTGGAGGATAAGGTCGACAGGATTAGTAAGGAGCAGGTGGTAAGAAAATCCGAGCCCTGAGAAACGAGGGCCCGTAGCTCTTTAGAAATACTTTTGTAGCACTTCCTTCTCATGAACGCTCGCTTTACTCATCAAGGATGCAAGGCTAAGAAGGTAATATTGAACTTTTTCGTATTATTCCTCTTTTTGTTTGCTTTTTATTCTTTTGCCCTTGCCGGGTCCGGAAAAATTGACCTTCATTTTGAAAATGAAACCCTTTCTGCCAATATCGTAAACACCCCACTCAAATCCGTAATCAAAAAAATTGCGGGAAAAAAGAAGATATGGGTCAAAGGAAGTGAATACCTTACAGACGAAACTCATTCGGTTCGGTTTAGGGGGTAGAGTATCAGGACTGCCTTAGAGCGAATGCTCTCATCGATGAATTATTGTCTCATCCTTGACAGGGAAGGAGAAGTTTTGGGTGTAATCATTCTCAGCAAACGAGGGGGAAGGTCCATAGCTCACAGTAGAAGCAGACGGAGAAGAGTACCCGCCGGATTCGGAGAAGAAAAAGGGGCATCAGCGTTAGCATCGTTCGGCAAACTGTTGGGTCATTCTCATTAATAAGCCCACGGGGGTATCAGAGCGGATGTCCTCCTGCAATCGAGATTGCATGCACCTTGACTCTCTGATCAAGGCCAAGGTTCTTAATGTGTCGTCTTAAAATAGAAAAAGGGAATGTGGATCCAGGGAAGTTATAAAACCTTAAAGACTGAAATCACACGCGCCTCAATATATTTACAAATCAAGATTTATGGGGGTTGGATTGAAAAGAAAACTGTCAAAATTAGGAGGTATATTTCTTTTGGTATTCTTGTTTCCCTCTAATTTGGATGCTGAGTTGTGGGAGCGTGAGCTTCACATGATGAAAAATGCGTTTATGACTGGGTATTTTCGAGCTCTTTGCCTTGCGGAAAAGGCAATAGCAAGGTTAAAGGAGGACAAAGAGGCTATGAAGAAACACATAAGGGCGAAAGCGCAAGAATACATGGATCAAGTGCGTAAGTTAAGCAGATGATTTATGTGGGGGGACACCGTTGCACAAGCGGTTAGAAAGAGGTGAAGTGTTAAAGAGGAAAAGATGATCCAGAGATCAGATGAAGAAGTGGAAAGCCTTATGGAAAATAATCCTTATGATCCTGGATACACGCAGACTGAGAGAAATGGTTTTGAGATTAGGACATCTCCTAACCCGAAACGCCAAAGGAAAATCCTGCTCTCTGTCAGTGCAGGTGTCCTCATCCTTGCCGCTGTCTTCACCATATCTTTTCGACTCGCCAATAGCCTATTTGAAGAGCAGCTTGCCCTACTTAATGCCAACCTTGTCCAGATTGCAGAGAGATTAACACGCATTGAGGAAATAGAGGATAGAATAACAATGTTAGAAGAACAGGATAAAAAGCTGCAACATTCTTTATCGGTATTGCAGGGCTCCTGAGACTCCCTGAGAGCACAAGTAAGTAAACTGAGCCAGGATATTGGCCGACTGAAAAAGACATCTTCAGTTCCCGAGGAACTAACAATTACTGGGGCTATACAAAAGCAAACCGATGACAAGAGAAACAGATTTTAGCATAAGGTCCGTATTGGCGACAGCCTCTATGGTATAGCTAAAAAGTATAGGATTTCTATTACTGACCTGTGTAGCGCTAACCGGATAGGTCGGGACCAAATTATTCGGCCGGGGCAAAGGCTGTTGATCCCTCTTGGGAATCGTTAGAGAAGCACCGTGTTCTATGTTGCCACAATCAATCTCTATCATGCGTGTATTGTCCGTGGACATTTTTAAGTATCGTTGAAAGGGAGATACCATGAGCGAATTGCTAATCATCAGTTTACCGAAAAAATTGGCGCTCACTGAGCACATCTCAAAGACAAAACAGAGAATATCAAAATGGACCAAATCGCCCGATGAATCATTCAACGAAAAAATGGATGCTGTTCAGCTGAAAAAATGTGAAAGAAGCGAGAAAGAATACTTATATCACTATGTCATAGCTCGTGGTGCGAATAGCGATCGGAAAAGATGATGAAAAATACCGTTATTTGCCCTAGCGTCTGATTTTAACCTACTGGACTAGAGGAGGTAGCATGATGAAAAAAGAATATATGAAATCATTTGTGTGGGGTATAGCGGTTGGCATGGCTGTGTTACTTATTGTCGTCTTTTCAACAGGATGGATGGTGACAAGTGGTTCTGCCAGAAATAAGGCTGAACAAATAGCCAAAAAGGCTGTTGTGGACAACTTGGCGCCGATTTGCGTCGCCCAATTTTTACAGGATCCGAACAGAAAAGAGCGACTCGAGGAGCTGAAAGAAATGAAATTCTGGCAGAGGGGCGACTATGTAAAAAAAAGCGGCTGGGCGACAATGCCCGGTAGTGAATCGCCTAATCATGAGGTTGCCGAGGAATGTGCCAGACGACTGCCAGAGCTCAAAAAATAACTACACCTCCGTCTCTCCCACAATAAAGGCCCTAACCGATGGGCTGGGACTTTCCGATAAAACAAATATGGGGGGGTTACTGACATCTGTGCATCTTGGTAGTTTGAGTGATTTTTAATCTGCCTAACCTTTATCTCAAATTGGATTTTTTCTCTTTCTACGGCTGAGATCTCTAAACCCACTGTAGAATATACTCAGAAAGGGGTCATTCTTGCCACTCAACCTTGGAAATGGGGTGGTGATGTCGGCATCAACCTTTTAGTTTGATAGGGAGGATAAATGAAAATCGAAAAAAGTGACATCCGAGGATTCTATGTTGGAGAGTTGCTTATTCACGTTCATTGTATGGAAGCTGAGGATTTCGCACAAATAACAGAAGATGGGATTGTCACAGAGACAAAAATTAAAGAGATGGAGGAGCATTTTTTGTTTTGTGACGTATGTAATAAACCACTATAGTCCATAAAGAATATGAACAGATTGATTTATCCTATCTCCATTTTGATTATTTTCTGGCTTCTTGGTAGCCTTATCTTTCTTTCAAATGTTTCGGCTACGTCCGACCCTTTTCCGATCTATAAGTGCATTGAACCGAATGTGATATTTTGGAAAAAGGTCTATGCTCAACATTCCTCTCGCGTGGGCATTCTTCACGATAGATCGGACGTGAGTATTATCTATCAGTTGATCCAGCTCTTGGACAAGAAAAGTCCTGGGGCTAAGAAAATCAATTTATACCGCATCAAGAAGGTCAAAGGAAAGTATCGAAGGATATTAGAGAGACTATCTCGTGGGAAGCCACCCTCTTCACGGGAGGAAAGGCGGGTTGCCGAACTCTTTGGGCCTAAGGCGAGAAGAGCCGATTTTCGACGAGCCCAACATAATATTCGCTCCCAAAAAGGTTTGAAAGACCGGTTTCGGGAGGGTATCGTTCGGTCAGGAGCCTATACTGGGTGGATTAAGCAAGTTTTCCGATCCTATGGTTTGCCCCCGGATCTTGCCTACCTACCCCATGTGGAGTCATCCTTCTACCCAAATGCTTACAGTAGATTTGGCGCGGCCGGTATGTGGCAATTCATCCGCTCGACCGGGAGACGTTTCATGGCCGTAGGCTATGTCTTGGACGAAAGATGGGATCCAAATCGATCCTCTCATGCAGCAGCCCAGCTACTAAAGGAGAACTACAAGGCCTTGGGGAGCTGGCCAATGGCTATCACCGCTTACAATCATGGCCTTGCCGGTATGCTACGGGCAAAGAGATCCAAAGGCAACTATGAAGCCATTTTCAAAGAATATGGAAGCAGGCTTTTCAAGTTTGCATCCCGAAATTTTTACCCTGAGTTCCTGGCTGCAAGGGAAGTGGCAAGAAACTACAAAGAATATTTTGGCTACCTTACGCTCAACAAGCCCCTAAGAGTCCAGAAAGTAAAACTAGAGGGTTATGCCTCGATAAAGGATCTCTGTCAGCATTCCAGAGTGGACATTGCCTCCATCCGCAATCTCAACCCTGCTCTCCGGAAGCCGGTCTTTACTGGGCAAAAGTATGTTCCAAAGGGTTATGACTTCCGGTTACCGATCAATGCAGCAGCCACCAAATTTCCACCTGAGATTTACAAATCTCGACAAAAGCGGAGCCGTTTCTATCGGGTCAGAAAGGGCGATACAGCCAGTAAAATTGCCAGGATGAATCAAATTAGTTTGCCAGATCTTGTTTTAGCTAACCATCTGGATTCGAAGGCAAGGATTTATGCAGGCCAAAATCTGAGACTCCCCGGCCCGGGCGAAGAAATCGTGCAATTGGCAAAGGCGAGATCTCCCAGGAAGAAAAAAACGGTAATCTCTTCTCGTAGTTCCTCGGAAGAACAGACTCGGTCAAAGTTGACCCATAAAACAACACCAAAAGCTGTGTTATCTCTGCTGCCTGATAGTCACCTAGTTCGTCAGTTATCTGTCAATCCTAATGTAGTATCAGGTAACATCCTTGTTGAACGAATTGTAGCTGGGGGAGGAAAGCACATTGGAATCATACGGGTAGAAGTTGAAGAGACTTTAGGACACTATGCTGATTGGTTGGGGATTGCGACACAGGAAATCAGGCGACTGAACGGCCTTCGCTATGGAAAGGCTATTCGAATCAATCAACGGATCAGAGTTCCTTTAGACAAGGCTTCCAAAGAAGAATTCGAAGAGAAACGTTTTGAATACCACAAGAAGATCGAAGAAGACTATTTTGACTTTTACAGGATTCAGAATGTAAAAACCTATCAGTTAAAGAACGGGGACAATATCTGGGCGCTTTGCCATGAATTATTTGAGGTGCCTTTGTGGTTAGTTAGGAAGTATAATCCTGACTTGGACTTCAATAAGCTTCAACCAGCTCAACCGATCTTTATTCCGGTGATGACCGAACCCTAAGGACTGCATAAACCTCTAAAGGAGGAGTAAATTTCGAGGACATTTTTGCATTTCCGCGCTTTAACCTACGCCCGTCTAAAAACTGCCGAAGAGATGATTTTGTTCATATTTCTCACATCCATAATATCACTCGCTCCAGTTCCTTTTACCCATGCAGCCCCCGGAACCATTTCTCTTGACTTTAAAAAGGAGGGCCTCTCCGCAAGGATTGAGAAGGCATCAATGAAGGATGTGATTGAAAAAATTGCCGAAAGAGAGGGCATATGGATCAAGGGCGCTGAAAAGCTGTCAGAAGAAGTGTATTCTGGAATATTTGAGGGTTTGAGCATTCGAGACGCTCTCAAAAGGATCCTCTTATCATTCAATTATTGCTTTTTCCTTGACGGGGAAGAAAAGGTTTTGGGTGTAATTGTTGTCGGCAAGCGGGGGAGAAGAGCCCATCGCCGGATCCGGCGAAGGTAAGGTGCTATCTTATGGAAAGAGAGACCCATGGCCCACAGATTAAATGAAGGAGGAGCGCAAGATTTCATGGAAAACAGACCCTATGACAGAGGATACGAGCAGATAGGCAGAAATGACAGGGACTTCCGAGCGCCGCCCGATCCAAGGCGTCAAAGAAAAATCCTGCTTATCGGGATCGGGGGTGTTCTCCTTACGGTGGCTCTTTTCGCTGGATCTTTCCGACTCACAAATAGATTTTTCGATAAGGGTTTAAGTTCAATTCGGGACAGTATTGTGCAGCTCGAAGAGAGACAGCAAGAATTAGAAAAAATGGAGAATAGAATTGCGCTTCTTGAAAAGCTGCAACGAGGGCTATCCCAGTATGTTTCAAGACTCGATAGATCCGCAAAAACTATGAGCGAGCAACTGGAAAAGCTGACCCAGGAGATCGCTCTGCTTCAGAAAAGAATTGGCCCTGTTGCCGCAAAGGAGGGGACTACAAGTGGTATGCGGGAGAAGCCGACTTCCGGGGTCAAGGGTCATTACTACGAAGTCTGCCCGGGGGATAGTCTTTACAGCATTTCCCAAGAATACGGCGTCTCAGTGGACGAACTATGCCGTTTCAATCATATAACCCCAGACCAGATGATTCGGCCGGGCCAGAAAATTATTATTTCCCGGGACAGTCCTCAGTGATTCATATTTTTAGTGCCAGGCCTTATGAGCCGGAGGACGGTCCTGGATTCTTTATTCTACTTGGAAGGAGGTTTACGCATTGATGGAAGGAATTGTAAACAGCTACAGCGAACACAAAGGTTTTGGTTTTATCACTCAGGACGATGGCAGAGAGGTATCCTTTTACCGATCGTCCATTCAGATGGATGGCTACAAAAAGGTCAATGCGGGAGATCGAGTGAGCTTTGACGTTGCGGAGACTATCACTGGCTCTGAGGCTAAAAACATCAGAAAACTCGGATAAGATAAGACACCTATGCACTGATTTGGTTACTCCCCTCTTAGAAAATGTTTTTTAATCATGCCGGGAAGCGTGAACTTACAGGAGTAGAGCGATGAATGACGAACTCCCGAAAGACTATCGTCCCTCTGAGGACGAACCCTATATGAATCCAAGGCAGCTTGAGTATTTCCGGAGAAAGCTGGTCTACTGGTATGAGGATCTGTTGTCGAACTCTGCGAACATACTGGATTTAATAGAAGAAAAAAGCTTGAAGAGACCTGACATTCTGGATCAAGGGGCGCTGGAAGCGAATGTGTCCGTAAAGCTAAGAACCCGCAATCGTTATCTGAAACTTTTGAAGAAGATTGACGACGCGCTTGAGCGGATCAAGGACGGCACGTTCGGCTATTGTGAAGAGACCGGGGAAGAAATTGGGCTGAAACGTCTCGAGGCCCGTCCCGTCGCCACCCTTTCTATTGAAACCCAGAAGAGGCACGAACAAAAGGAAAAGATCAGGCGATTAGGGCACAGAAGATGACGGCATTAAGGGTAATATTTAAGAACAAAGCGCCAGGCAGAGAATCGTCCAAAGTAGTTATGGGCCACTGAGCCGGCGCCAGACAAACCATTTGAATGAGGGGGGCAGAGATGGACATATTACGCAAAGATGATATCGAGAAACTGATGGGTAGCTACGAGGGACCTTGTGTATCGGTATTTATG
>JABMQV010000582.1 GCA_013203065.1 Desulfobacteraceae bacterium
CAGTATGTCCTTATGCTGACTTTTGGTCTAGTTTCGTCGAAGGTACAGGCTTCATTGGCGATCAGCGCTGCAACTTTTGGCGTTTTAACAGCCCTTTTCTCCATTGTTTACGGTGTGCTTCAGCTTCCCGTGGGGATGATGCTTGACCGGATGAGCATACGTCGCCTGCTAACGCTTAGTTGTGCGCTTACTGCCGTGGGGACAGCGGTCTATGCTCTCTCACCAAATGCCTTGATGGCCGGTGTTGGATCGACTGTTCTGGGTGCAGGCACTGCCGTTGCCTTCGTGGGCGCCATGTTCCTTAGCAGACAATGGTTTCCCCCAAGCCGTTTTGCGCTGATCATAGGGCTCACCGTGATGGTCGGGTGCGTGGGGGGGGCCATTATGCAGCAGGTCCTTGCTTTCCTCCTGCGAGAGTTCAGTTGGCGGGTCATCATGATGGGGTTGGCAGCAGTCGCAGTGATCATCGCCGGACTACTATGGATTATGGTTCGAGATACACCAGAGGGGTCTCAACCCGACAGTCTCGATACCAGCCAGGAACCGTCTGCAGGGCTTTCAACCGCATTGAAGATGATAGTAAGCAACTGGCAGATCTGGTTTGCAGGGATTTACTGCGGGCTGACTCTTGGACATCTTCTTGCCTTTGGCTCCGTGTGGGATATCGCGTTTCAAACGGGCTACTACTCCAGCTTGCCAAAAGCAGCGTTGGTTAATTCAAGCCTGTTTGTCGGGCTCGGGGTGGGCTGCACGGTGATCGGCTGGGCGTCCGACCGACTCAGCCGACGGGTTTGGCCCATGCGGGTCACGGCCCTCGTTGCCTGCATGGCCATGGTGGGCCTTATTGCCACGCCGCCACTCCCGGACTGGGCGGTTGTGACCATTATGCTAATCCTGGGTTTCGCCTGCGGCGGATCGAACCTCTCTTACGCCCTTGCCGTAGAAAACAGCCCCCCAAAGGTCAATGCGACGGCCCTTGGTCTTGTCGCCACCGTGGCCTTTGTTCTGAGCGGTGTCCTTCAGATTCTGCCGGGTATCGCTCTGGGAGCTGCGGGGAAAGTCACATATACGATTGATCAATATAGAAACGCCTTTATCCTTTTTCCCATTTCTTCTTTCATTGCCTTTATCTTTACCTTTATGATCCGCGAGACCCACTGCAAATCACAGGCAGAGATGTAAGAGCCAGAGTAAGGCTGGAGATCAACCCCAAAATCCTTATCCTGAAGCCCATATCAATATGGAGACAAGAAAGGAGGTTCTAAGCATGAGTACTTTGCACAGAGGACACATTTTTCATCTTACGGGCAGACCAAAAGCCAGTGAAGCGGTGGAGGCGCTGGTCGAGATTCCGGACGGCGCCATACTGGTCAATGAGGAGGGTGTTATCGAATGGTGCGGCCACTACGTGGATCGCCCAACGCCAAAAGGTGCCCCTGTCAAGTTAGTTGACCACACTGACTGCTTCATCCTGCCTGGATTTATTGACACGCACATCCACTTTCCCCAGGTAAACTCGATCAATGCCTATGGTGGCGGCCAACTCCTGGAGTGGCTCACCGCCTGCATCTTCCCGGCAGAGGCCAGGCTCGAGAACGAGGAGTTTGCCCTGGGGGCTGCCCGGGAGTTCTGTCACCGCCTCATCTCCGCAGGTACCACTACGTCACTGGTATTTGGCTCCGCTTTCCCCGTCGCGCAAGAGGCCCTTTTTGACGAGTACCACCGCCGTGGACTGCGGGGTGTGATCGGCCGTGGCATCCAGACCGCAGGTCCCGATGCCTCCAAGCCTCTCATGACGAGTGAGGAAGATGCGATTAAACTCACAGAGGAGGAGGTCGAACGCTGGCATCCTAAGTCCGATGAGGAGGCCCGAAATGCTCTGGTCCTCACAGCCATTGTCCCCCGATTTTCCCTTGCCGTAACTTCCAGGACTCTGGCCGCACTTGGAGAGCTGTACAAAGACTACCGGAGCCGCGGGGTCTATTTTACGTCACACCTCAATGAAAACAACCGGCCCGCTGACGGAGAGGTGGCCGAGGTCTTACGTAGATACCAGGTAAAAACCTATCTCGACACCTACGACGGCCGTTTTCTGCCCGGGAGCGAGAAGGGGGGCGAAACCCTGCTCGGTCGGCGCAGTGTCCTGGCCCATTGTGTCCATTGCACTGACTACGAGCTCAAGCGTATGGCCGAGACGCGGACATCAGTCGCGCACTGCCCCATTAGCCAGCAGTTTCTTGGCAGCGGGACCATGCCCTGGCTTCGGACCGTTTCTTCCGGTGTGAATGTGGCGGTTGGTACTGACTTCGCAGGGGGGGATAGCTGGTTTATCCCCGATGTGCTCAATGCCGCATTCAAGGTGCACATAAACGAGCCCGACGTATACGGCGTATCATTGCACCCCGCTGAGTTGCTCCACCTCGCGACGGTCGCCGGGGCCCGTGCCCTCGACCTCGAGGACCGGATCGGAAACTTCGACCCGGGCCGAGAGGCGGACATGGTCGTCATCGATCCTTCCAGGTGGGAGCCGCTGGCCAACAGCCTCGAGTGGAGCCTGCGTGCGGACGACCCTGTAAAACAGCTGCACGGGAGACTCTTCACGGTGCTCATGGCCTGTAATGAGGTCGCCCTTGCCGAAACGTACGTACGGGGACGCAAGCTCAACGACTGATGTTGCTGTAAGTTGAGCCCGAGAGAGGTGTTGTCACCTTTGTCCCAGACAGGGGTGACCCCGGAACCCCCAGGTGATCTGTGTGACGGTCCGGTCCCTCCACCTGGTCAAGGTTAAACGGGTGAGCCATCTCTTTATGGCATCCCCCGTGAGTCACGGGGAGTTTGTGGCCCAGACCGTGGGTAAGATCTTATGGACCAAGGGCGAGGCCTCCAGGGTCTTTGACTACCTGGACAGGCCTGTGGCGCTTCGTGGCGCCTTTCAAAAGCGATTAGGAATCTATGGGGGTATGGGGGTGGAGATTCTTAAAGACGGTAATTATGAGTGTGAATAATTTAAATTGAATGCCTTGGTAATGCCATGTTTTGTGCTTAGCCTAGGAAATCTGGGATCGTGGCAAGGTATCAAAGGTAGGGATAAACTTAAATAATTTAGGATACAAAGCAATATCTTATGTTGAGCAAATTCCAGTGAATGTTAAGAAATCTTGTGCTTTGGCGGCCGTCGGATTAAGATGACTGCATATGAAAAACATGAATCGGTCAATTTTCATGTTTTGGGCTGGCAGCCTTCACCGATTTTCCCTGA
>JABMQV010000583.1 GCA_013203065.1 Desulfobacteraceae bacterium
AAGGGTTACAGACAATGTCTATGTGGCCATCGGTTTTGGATTAGCCAACGCCATTAATCACCCTGGAGTATGTTAAGTTCCTCCTCTCCGACCACCTCCAGCAAAACTTCCCCCAGGACCTTGGCGCATTCGCCCACAAAACGTGTACATTCATCGCGCCGCCCGTCTGTTTTTCGGGCCTTTACATCCTCTATATCGTACCAGTTACAGTTGGAGATTGTCTGACAGGTGGTATCACCGTACTCCTTGACCGCTTTTTTTTTCAGGCGGTCGTAAACCAATCGGACCGTTGAAGCCAGACGGGCATCTTCCATTTCGTCCAGGCTGGCCGCGCCAAAGAGGCACCCGATGGCCTGGGCCGCCCCGGCTATGGCACCGCAAAGGTCTCCCCGGTAACAGCCTCCTGTCATGCCCGCCGCGGCCCGCAGGGCATTATCCCTTTCTTCTTCACCGATCATGTCCAGGCCCACGGCCAGGATGGTCTGGGCACAATAAAAATCACCGGCAAAGAGGCCCATGGCCTTGTCGCGCATGGTCTCCGGTGTAACCCTCATTTCGGTTCTCCTAGCAAGAGATATTTGAAATCTCGAATATCCAATACCCGCCTGCCATGCATTACGCCTGGTGGTGAAATGGTCAACGTCATCGCGCCAACACGTTACGGTATTCTATCAAAAGAAACCCCAGGCATTGCGGGCAGGTCGAACAAGGGATATAGCGCCTCAGAAGTGATGGAGAAAACCGGAAACACGATTACCTCTCATTGGCAGATTGAAGAATCGCCTGCAAAAGCACATTTGCTCCGGCTTCACAGTCCTCCCATCTTGTGTTCTCCACTTCAACATGGCTGCGTCCACCGATGCTTGGGACAAAGATCATCGCCGTAGGGCAAATCCGGTTCATATAACTGGCATCATGCCCCGCACCGCTGACCATATAAAGGCTGGAATAGCCTGTTTCTTTGGCAATACCGAGAATTCGCTGTACCAGTCTTTCATCAAAAGAGGCATGTTCTACCTGCCAGGTCTCTTCTATTTTGATCGGACAGCCTCTTCGGTCAGCAATCTCTTCAAAGTCCTTACGGATCAGTTCCCATGCCTTCAAGACATGGCCGTCATCCCATGAGCGGATGTCCACCGTAAAATGTACCTTGTCCGGAATGATGTTCCTGGAATTTGGATAATTCTGAATTTCACCGACGGTTGCCACCAGATCACCGCCCATCCGCTGGGGAAGTTCATTCATTTTGAGAATCATTTCCGCCGCGGCGCATAAGGCATCGTGACGGCCTTCCATGGGCGTGGGCCCCACCTGATTGGCCTCTCCTTCCAGATAGACATCATACCAATGCAAACAGAGAATCCCTTTTGGTACGCCGATGATCTTTCCTTCCTGTTCAAGAATGGGACCTTGTTCGATATGATATTCATAATAGGCGTGGACCGGCAATTTCCTGGCAGGTTCCGACCCTTTGTAGCCAATGCGGGTCAGCTCATCCTCGAATCTCTTGCCATTATTATCGGTCCTGTCATAAACCCAGTCCTTATCAAGTGTTCCGGACCATACACCGGACCCCAACATCGCAGGGGCAAAACGAGAACCTTCCTCATTGGTCCAGTCAGCAATTATGATGGGTCGCTCAGTCACAACCTTGTTTTCATGCAGTGTGCGTAACGCTTCCAGGGTCCCCATAACCCCCAGAATTCCATCAAACCTCCCTCCCTTTGGTTGAGAATCAATATGAGACCCGCTCATTACCGGCGAAAGGCCGTCATTTCTTCCGGGCCGATTCCCGAAGACATTTCCCATGTCATCGATGGTAATCTCCATATCAAGCTTTTTGAGCCATTTCACAAAAAGGTCTCTTGCCTTCTTATCCTCGTCTGAAAGGGCTAACCGCTGCACGCCGCCATTCGGGGTTGCACCAATTGTCGCCATTTCTTCAAGGGAGTTCCGGAGCCGTTTGCCATTGATTCTCAATCCTTTAAGATCCATTTGTTCAGGTCCTTTCAAAACCATCCGGCGAAGCTTCTTCCCGCCACAAGACATGCTCCAGGAGAATCACCGCCACAATCCCAACCACCAGACTGTTGCCGAAAAACACCCGTGAAAACCCGGGGAGGGTATCAAAAAGCCCGGGCGGAAAAAATCCTGCGAGCGTACCCAGGAGCACGGGTAATCCCACCACAAAGTAATCCCTGTATGTGATTTCCTTAGAGGCGATGATGGAGATGCCTGCCCCCACCTGGCCCCCCAGCGCGACACAGAGGGCAGCCCCCACCACAGGCCCTGGAACCAGCCCCAGCAGAGCGGCCAGTTTTGGCGAAAAGGCGGCCATCAACAAAATGATGCCGCAGTAGGTAACCGTATACCGGCTGGCAACCCTGTTCACCAGCACCACACCGGGGCTTAGGCTATAACTGACGGTTCCCGCCACACCCAAGAGCCCGCAGGAAATACCTGAAATCCCGTTAATTAGAACACCTCTCTTGATTGCAGAACTCAACCGTTCCTCATCCGTAATCACGGCAATCCCCTGGAGGCTTCCGAGGCTGTTGACAATGACCGCCAAATAGGCACAGGCAAATGCAATTGCTGCCGGCCAGTAAAAGGCCGGGGTCGATTCGATCCATCCTGTGGAAAATGAGATCCAGGAGGCTTCAGTCAGGGCCTGCCATTGGAGACGTCCCAAAAAAACAAATATCAAGGAGCCCGCAATGATCCCCAGAAGCGTGGAAATGGTCTTCCAAAACCCTTTCAGGCGGTAAGACAGCGTTGCCATGGAAAGAACCAGCGCCAGGCTGATCATCATTATCAATGGCTCTCCCTGGGGATGGACATCATTGACGGCTGTCAGGAGTTTGAGTAAGGCCGGCAAAAGCCCGAATGCCACCAGCATCAAAATAACTCCCACCACATTGGGCGTAAAAAGCCTGATGATTCTTTCCAACTGTTTTGAAAGAACCGTGACGATCAGGAGGATTCCCCCTATGATGGTGCCCCCCTGAATGGCTGAAAGTCCGTAAGGGGCGACGAGTAAAAAGGTGAGAATAACCGCCGTGGAAGGTCCCTCCAAGACCGGGTATCGATGACCCCACAGGGTTTGGCTGAAAGTAAAGAGACCGGTCGTGAGAAGGGTGAGCTGGAGGAAACGGATGCTGTCTTCCAAACTCAGACCCAGAGCGCCCTTACAGATAGTGACCGCGATCATGGCGGCGGGAAATGTGATGATGGCCCATTGGAGACCATAGAGAATCCCGTAATGAAAGGGGGGGTGGTCATCAATGTCATAAAGATAAGAGGGTTTTTCCATGGTTTCTTTTGGACTTATTGAGAAGTTTCTAGCCAGGCTGTTCGCGGTAGTTTTCAGTTCACCCCGGTTCATCGGGTGGCCTTTGTTGCTTCTTGCCATCTGAAACCCTGTAAGTCAAGAAGAATGGGGTTGCCTGCATCACTATTTGACGGGGCGAACATTTTGGTTTATGGAGAACGGATAATCTGGTAATAGCAAAAGGCGATCGTTGATCGGTGACCTTCGATCTCAATGGTCAACGACCATTCATACAATTTTTAAGAGAGGGGAGAGTAGAAATGGGTAAATTAAGATCTTTTTGGCTTCAAGAATTGACCTGGGAAGACGTCGCGGACTACCTGCAAACCGACGATATCATCATCTGTCCGGTGGGTAGTACGGAAGAGCACGGACCTGCCGGTCCTCTGGGTGTGGATAGTTATGCTGCCATAGCGCTTGCAGAAGACACGGCAAAAGAAACGGGAGTTATGATCGCTCCCCCATTATGGTTCGGGGACTCCTCACACCATCTGGATTTTCCGGGAACGATCTCTCTCAGGCCCGAAACATTGGGGGCCGTTTTAAAAGACATCGTCCGAAGTTTGGCCAGAAACGGTTTTAAGAAATTCCTCATCATCAACGGCCACAAAGGGGCCAACCTTCCTGCCCTGAAGATTGCCTGCAAGTCTCTGCACCAGGATGAGCTTCCCCATGTGTTTCTGGCGCTGGTCGACCCAATGTACCTGGCCAAAGGTATCGCCCACATCAAGGATGCGGTCGAGCATCATGCAGGGGAATTGGAAATATCCCACGTCTGGCATAAACACCCCCACTTGATCAAGGCCGAGAAACTGACCTCTGAACCTGTGGATCTGGAACCCATTTTTTCACCATTTGTCCACAAAGACCTTTTGGGGGGCGGTGGCGACACCATTGAGGTTTTTTGGAACAGCAAAGAGCAGAAAAGCTTTGCTCCCACCGGCTCCTATTCGGATTCTTCAAAGGCATCGCCGGACAAGGGGAAGCAATATCACGAATATATGGTAAAAAATCTGGTTGAATTTGTTGGCTGGCTGCGCGCGTATGACGGCCCAGTAGGCAACGTATGAGCTGGAAGGGATCGGATCGCCCCTCCCCTTATGCCGAGGGGAATAGGGTTTGGAGGAGAAGAACTGGGATATGATCAATTTCGAAACAGATGTGCTCGTCATCGGTGGCGGTGGCGCGGGAGCCATGGCGGCCTATGAGGCCAGCAAATATGGCGCAAACGTTATGATAGTCTTAAAAGGCCGTCCACAGCGATGCGGGAGCACCATCACAGCTCCCGGGGCCATCGCAGGGGTTGGAGACTGGCATGTCCCGGGCGACAGTCCTGACATTCATTTTATGGACACCATCAAAGGGGGGTCGTTCCTGGGAGAACAGGGTCTGGTTCGGATAATGGCGGAGGAGTCTGCAGAGGCGATATTGGAACTGGAAAGGATAGGGGCCCTGTGGGAGCGGACAGAAGACGGAAAGACCTATGCACTTCGTGTGGGCGGAGGCCATTCTTTTTACCGGTGCACCTATCTTGAGGATCGAACAGGCCGTGAAATGCTTCGAGCCCTTTTCGGAGAGCTAAAAAAACGTAATGTCAAGATCTTGCCGGACACAATTATCTTGAAGCTGCTCAAGGAGGGAGATCGAATGGCCGGAGCGGCGGGTTTAGACATGGGAACGTGTGAAACGGTCCTCTTTCGGGCCAAGACAGTGATCCTTGCCTGCGGAGGAGCGGGTAACCTCTATTTGCACACGGACAACCCCACGGACATCACCGGCGACGGATTTTCGCTGGCACTGGAAAGCGGGGCTGAGCTGATGGATATGGAGTTTGTTCAGTTTTTTCCGTTGGGCTTCTGTTTTCCGCCTTCTTTGAAGGGCGCTCTGGCGACAATTCCCGGTTACACCCGCCTGCGAAACAGCAAGGGTGAACGGTTTATGGAAAAATACGACCCTGGGCAAATGGAATTGTCAACCCGGGACAGGGTCTGTCCAGGTATACTGACAGAGATCAAAGAAGGCCGGGGGGGGCCAAACGGCGGCGTGTTTGCCGACATGACCTATCACCCGCCCGGTTTTATCGCACGGAATCTGCCGGCCCTTTATCAACTCTATTGCAAGCTGGGGATCGATCCTGAAAAAGATTATGTGGAGGTCGCGCCCACGTGCCATTTCTTTATGGGCGGCGCAAAAGTCGATGAAAACTGGCAGAGTACAGTGCCCGGCCTCTTTGTTGCGGGTGAAACCGCGGCCGGCATACACGGGGCCAACCGTCTTGGGCAAAACGCCCTGGCGGACCTTCTTGTTTCCGGTAAGCGTGCGGGGCGGGGTGCGGCTCAATTTTCAGGCGGGATCAGTCATGCCCCTGTGGACCCGAAGACGGCACGGAAATCCGTGGAATATGCCTTCCGTATGTTAAACAACAGCGGGGGGCTGAGACCGATTTTTCTGCGAAACAGACTGCGTCAGCTCATGTGGGACAAGACAGGCGCTTACAGGACGGAAACAGGGCTCAAGGAGGCTCTCAAAGATCTCGATGAACTGAAGGCCGATTTGGGACGTCAGTCTACAACCCTTACCTCGGGCCCCCATAACCAGGAACTCCTGGAAGGCCTTGAGAATCACTTTCTGGTAGCCACGGCAAGGTGTGTGATTGAAGCTGCCCTGAAACGTACGGAAAGTCGGGGGGCGCATTTTCGGGAAGATTACCCTGAAACCGACAATGACAATTGGCTGGAACACATCGTCCTGTATGAAAAAAACGGAACACTCAATATGAAAAAAACCCCGGCAGATCTCAGGGAAATGACCACTTCGGAGGAAACCCGCTGAAATGAAAAAAGGAAAAGTCACTGTTTTTCGGTATGATCCGACAAAAGACCAAGCGCCCTATTTTGAAACCCATGAATTTCCTTTTCGGCCCGGCATATTCGTGTTGGACGTAGCCAACCATATCTATGAAAAAATTGACGGCAGTTTCAGCTTCCATTCAAGCTGTAGAAACAGCCACTGCGGGCTTTGCGGTGCAAAAATCAATGGGAAACCGGGCCTTATGTGCCGGGAATTCGCTACCCAGGAAATGACCCTTGAACCCCTCAGCAATATATCCGTTATAAGGGATCTGATGATCGACCGGCAACAATATGAAGAAACCATGGGGGGGCTGCGATTGTTTCTGGAACGTTCAAAAGAGCCGGCCAGCCAGCCTGAAAAAATAGGGCGCGAAGACCTGGAACTCTTTAAGGTGGCCAGCCGTTGTGTTGAGTGTTACGCCTGCGTTTCCATATGCCCGGCATTTCAGGAAAACAGACACGAGTTTTTGGGGCCTGCAGGTATTGTGCAAATGTCAAGGCACGCGGTTGATCCCCGTGATGAATTAAATCGTGAGATAATCGCCCACAGCGCAGGGGTCCTCAACTGCACGCTCTGTGGTAAGTGCAACCTTGTCTGCCCACACGGGATCGAACCAAAAACCTATGTTGAGATCCTGCT
>JABMQV010000062.1 GCA_013203065.1 Desulfobacteraceae bacterium
CCCTTACATCTTGACAAATCACCACTTTTTTCCTAAGATCCGATAACTAAAAGAAAACATTGATCAACTCAGCTGATTAACGCTGATGATTGGCAGCTGGGAGCTTCTCAGGCATCCCTGAAATCTAGCTCCGCAGCAGGGAATCCAGATGGATAGAACAAGCGATAAAATTAATATCCTTAATCAAGGCGCAAAGGTATCCGCGGGAGGAGATGCTAATTCGATGCCCGCGGAGAGAGGGGGTAAACCCGCGACAAATAGGGTCCGCCTGGATCAGGGTGGTGTTCAGGAAATCCTTGAGAGTGCATCAGCCCTCAAAGAACTGGGGCTTGTCGATGACGCGATTGCAGAGTACGAGAGACTATTGAGAGCTGGTTATCCGTTCACAAAACTCATCCCAGCGATGGTTTCGTGTGTTTCAACCAAATATTCTCCCTCCAAGATCATAGATAGAATGGAAGAGGTCATCAACAAACACAACTTTGCTCAACGCGAGAGGGCACAGATCAAGTTTACGCTAGGTCTGGAGATGGAGAAAAGGCAACATAAGGACCTGGCAGTTGATTTATATAAGGCTGCCTCCGGCACTGATCCGGGGAACAAGGAAATCAGGGATAGGCTCCGCCGGATAGCTGCCGATTACTCTTCGGCTTCAAAATACGATTATATCCTTCGTGAGAAGATAGTGACCGCCGACCAGCTGCAAAAGGCCTTGGCCATCTCAAAGAAAATGAGAAAAAGTGTGGAATTTGTCCTGATCGACCAATTCAAGATAAGCAAAGAAAGCATCGGGAAATCATTATCCCATTATTACGGCTGCCCCTTCAAGAGTTTTGATCCCAGAGCCCCAATCCCTGTTGAACTCATTGGTAACCTGAAAAAATCCTTTCTGTTCCACGATGTGTGGGTCCCATTGAGCTGGGGGAAAGAAGGTGTGGACATATTGATCGACGACCCCCGTGATCTTAGAAAGACAGGAGTCATCAGTGGTCTGGTAAAGACTAAAAAGATAAGGTTGTCCGTAGGCATCAAGGAGGATATAGAACTATACATCAGACACTTCTTCGAAAGAAGAGAGGAAGAGTCCATAGAGGAAATGATTGAAGAACTGGACTTGATCCCGGATGTCTCCTTTGAGGAAGAGGAAGAGATAGAGGAAGAACAGGAGGAAACTCCCGACGAGGGTTCCGGTCAGATAGTACGCCTCGTGGATCAGATCATTGTAACCGCCTACCGGAAGAATGCCTCGGATATTCACATAGAGCCCTCCCCGATTACAGCAAAGACCGGTGTCCGTTTCCGATTGGATGGCGTCTGTCAGGAATATGTGCAGGTGCCTAATTCCATGGCGAGAGCAGTGGTTTCCAGGATAAAGGTGATGGCGAACCTCGACATCGCCGAAAGGCGTCTGCCTCAAGACGGCAAGATAAAATTCAAACGTAAAGGAGTACCCCCCTTTGAGCTGCGATTAGCCACCCTCCCTACCGCCGGGGGACATGAGGATGCCGTATTGAGAATTCTGGCCAGTGCCGGTGCAATGAAGATCAATGAAATGGGGTTGACCGAGCGGAACCTGGAGGTCTTGGAAAGGACCATTTCGAAACCCTATGGTCTTATACTGGCGGTGGGACCCACCGGGTCGGGCAAGACCACCACACTTCACTCTGCCCTGGGGCACATCAACAAACCGGGCATCAAGATCTGGACAGTAGAAGATCCTGTGGAGATTACCCAGGCCGGACTGCGGCAGGTGGAGGTAAAACCCAAGATTGGACTTGATTTTGCGCGCGTCATGCGCTCCTTCCTGAGGGCTGACCCCGACGTTATTATGATCGGTGAGATGCGAGATCGTGAAACGGCTTCCATTGGAATTGAGGCTTCCCTGACGGGTCACCTCGTCTTTTCCACCCTCCATACCAACAGCGCCCCTGAAACCGTAACGCGGCTACTGGATATGGGGCTAAACCCTATCAACTTTTCCGATGCATTTCTTTGTGTACTCGCCCAGAGGCTGGCCAGGAGGCTTTGCGTTCATTGCCGTAAGGAATATCACCCGTCAGACAAAGAGTTCGAAGAACTGGGTACCGAATACGGCCGAGAACGCTTCGAAGCTACAAAGATAAGATACACTCCCGAACTCAGGCTCTATCGCCGGGGAGGGTGTGAAAGGTGTTCCGGGACAGGTTATAAGGGGCGTATGGGTATACATGAATTGATCGAGGGAACCCCTCGAATAAAGGGGTTAATAAAAGGGCGGGGAAAGACCGAGGAAATCTTTGAACAGGCAGCACAGGAGGGAACGGCGACCCTGAAACAAGATGGCATCCAAAAGGTGTTTCTGGGGTTAACCGACATGGGCGAGATACGCCGGGTGTGTATCGAATGATTACGCGCTGCCAGTTGTATATTTTTTGTCCCCCATATCCACCTGCCTAGATCAACACCCGGTCCGCAGCCGGGGACAGGCCAAGCCTATTCTTTGGCAGGAGATAAGAATGTCAAAAAGAGTCTTAGTTATAGACAATGACTTCTTCTTTGTGGAATTCCTTACGGAATTACTCGAAGGCAAGGGCTATGAGGTTGCCAAGGCCTACGACGGAAAAGAGGGTATTTCAAAACTTGAAGAAGAGACCTTTGATCTCATCTTTTGCGATTTGATAATGCCCAAGGTGGACGGGAGGCAGTTTATTGGATTTGTGCGGAAGAGATTCCCCCATGCCGACTTTCCCATAATAACCATGTCGGCGACACTTGTGGAGCAGGTGGGTAATATGGAGGAGATCGGCGCTGATTATTATCTCGCAAAAGGGCCGATGGGAACAATGGGCGAACATGTCAATCACCTCATTGACAGGATAGAAAAACAGCCTTTTCCGGACGAAGGGAGCGAAATTTTCGTGGAACCTGGCACACTCTATCCGAGGCAGGTCACCGGGGAACTGATCGAAAATGCAAACTTTCAGCGGGCAATCGTTGAAAGTATCGGGGTAGGAATCGTGGTCATAGACAAGGACGCCCGGATTTTTGCCGCTAATTCCCTGGCCCTTGAAATAGTAGACAGATCTCTTGAGGAGATATTGAATC
>JABMQV010000584.1 GCA_013203065.1 Desulfobacteraceae bacterium
CAAAATCATCTGCCCTTACCTCTTCAGGGGTTCCCTCGGCGATAATCTCCCCCTGGTGCATCACCGAAACCCGATCTGACAGGTCCATCACCACGTCCATCTTATGTTCCACGATTAATATGGTGTATTTACTCGATATCTTTCTGACATACTCAATCTGCTGTTTGGTCTCACCTGCTGAAAGCCCCGCAAAGGTCTCGTCCAAGAGCAGAATCTTGGGGTTCAGGGTAAGGACCATGCCTATCTCCAGCCGCTGCTTAAGCCCGTGTGATAGGGTCCCCGCCATTACTTCTTTTTGATCGTCCAAACCGATCTCTTCCAAAATGTTATTGGCAACTTCTTCGGATTTCTTGTCTTTGCCCAAAAACATAAATGTCATGAGTTTGCTCATTTGAAAAGGTACGTTGAGCCGCTGCGCCGCTATCATGATGTTATCAAAGACGGACAACTCGGGAAAGATATTTGTAATCTGAAAGGTCCGCCCCATCCCCAGCATTACCCTGTCATGGGGAGGCAATTCCGTGATATCTTCCCCTTGATAAAATACCCGGCCTTCCGTGGGTAGGTAATGGCCTGACAGTAGATTAAAAAAGGTGGTTTTCCCGGCCCCATTCGGGCCGATAACGGATGCCAGCATCCCTTCCTCCAGCTCAAAATTGACCTTATTAACGGCCTTCAGACCCCCAAATGCTATGGTCGCATTTTCTGTCTTTATCATCATGATTCTAAGTTCTCCTGCAGCCGGCTGAGACGTGTGTTGAGACGTGTACGTATCATACCCTTTTGCTCTTTCTCCAAATTCATTTTACGATTATTATTATCTATATTCTGCTCCCAAACAGACCCTGTGGTCGTGTCAAAAGGAAGATGGCCATAAAGACATACACGGCGACTTGTGACATCTCCGGGTACCACAGTGTGGTCAATGCCATGATCTCTCCAACGATGATGCCGGCAACGATTGATCCTTTGAAACTGCCCATTCCACCGATCACCACGACCACAAAGGACTCCACCAGGATCTGAAGTCCCATCTCCGGATAGACGGAAAATAGCGGTGCGGCCAGCGCGCCGCCAAGACCGGCCAGGGCAACCCCAATACCAAAGACAAGGGTAAATACGGCCGATACATTGATCCCCAGCGCCCTCACCATGTCACGTTTGTCAACGGCTGCCCGTACGGTCATCCCAAGGGATGTCTTCTTCAACAAGAGCCATACCAGGATGGCCAGACTTATACAGACGGCAACTACAAACAAACGATAGACTGAAAAATGCATAAATGCCAAATACACCGACCCGCTTAACCCATCAGGCGGGGAGAAAGGCTTGTAGTCAACTCCCCAGACGAGCCTGATGACCTGGATGATGGCCAGCATCACCCCAAAATTAAGAAGGAGGGAAAAGACCGGGTCCTTTCCATATAAAGGACGAAGGAGCACGAATTCCACAAAAAATCCCACCAACATCACGGTCGCCGGCACCACTAACAAGGCAAGCCAAAAATTGTCGATAAACCCCATTGCTGTGAGTGCCACATAGGCCCCGAGCGAATAATAAGCCCCGTGGGCAAAATTGATTATATCCATTAAGCCGAAGATGATGGACAAACCCATGGCGATCAGTGCCAAGATCATCCCAAACACAAAACCGTTCATCAGTTGTCCAACCAATAGAATTAAAAAGTCTGTCATCTGTATCTCCTCATCACTTGGAAACCCGTAGAGCGGTTGTTGCGATCTTATCCCAGACTCCCTTTGGCAGAAATAACACCAAAGCGATAACGATTATTGCAATAAACCCCATCCACTCCTGGGTGTACTCAGCAATCGTATCCTTAAAACTCCAGAAGATCATCGATCCCACGAGGGGACCCCATATGGTCCTCATCCCTCCGATCAAGCACATAATGACGATCTCTCCGCTCAGGAGCCAGTGAAACGAATCAAGGCCCACGTAGTTCATGCGTATGGTATAGAGGGAACCTGCCACTCCCCCAAATAACCCCGACAGGGCAAAGCATATCAACTTGAATTTGAATGGATCGTAGCCCAGAAAGGACACCCGCAGCTCGTTTTCCCGAATGCCATGGATGACCCTGCCAAACGGCGAATGGATGATCCTTTTTATGATAAAGGCACAAATGAGAAAAACTACCATGATGAAAAAATAGAGGCTAAAAGGTGAATCCAGAGAAAAAGAGAAGAGGCCCGGGATCTCCACCGGGGGCGTTGGGATGGCCAAGAGCCCGTCCGAGCCACCGGTGATCTTTTGGAGGGGGGACCACACAAGAAAATAAAACATTTGACAGAAGGCGAGGGTCGTCAATGCGAGATAGGCGGGATTTGAACCCCGGGCGAATTTTTTGAGGCAAACGTAGCCAATCAAAATCGCGACAATCGTGGCAGCGACTACGCCAAAAAGCAAGACACTCAGGCCTTCATACCAATTAAGGAGAATCAACCCTGTTGTATACGCCCCAAACCCAAAGAACATGGCATGGCCAAAGGATATGAGTCCCATGTGACCAAAGATAAAATTGAAACCCATCGCAAGAATGCCAAAGATAAGGATATCTATTGAAAGGTATATTGAAGGATTGACAAAAGGCATGATGACGAGGACTATTGTCAAGAAACACATGGGAAACAATGGGTGTCGTATGGTCCTTCCGAATATTCCTTGTTTTATACTGCTCTCTGTAGGCATAGTTACCATTCATCCTCCCGGATCGTGCCTTTTTAAAAAAAGTTAACTAAAACTACCTATTACTACGATCGACAACTCAAACCCTATACGATTATCCTTTATTTATCAAGCGCCTTTCTTCTACTTTTTGAACCCTGGAAGTCTAGTCCGATACCCAGTTTCCCTGATTTTTTTCAAGAAAAACCTGGCCTTCCAAAACCTTGGCAAAACTGTCAACAACTTCGCCAACCTCATTTCGCTCGGCACCTAGCCGCCGAAATATGGGTGAACCCACCTGATATCGTCCCCCTCCCTGATCTCCAGCGACTCGTATTCGTGCGACCTGACGACCCGGCCGTTCAGGACAAAGACGATGTTATCCCTGCCCGTCTTCTCTATAATGGTCTTGATCATGGGCTCGTCCTTTTTGGCCTCTCTGATGAGATTCACCACCTCAATGAACTTTGCCCCTTCCCGGAACTCTCGCTCTTTGCAGTTGATGGACGCCTTCATCTGAGACCGCCGGCCTCTCCGTG
>JABMQV010000585.1 GCA_013203065.1 Desulfobacteraceae bacterium
GTTCACTTTAGGCACTTTTCCGGTTTATCCGGGTTAAGAAGGGCAAGGTTAATGGACAATAAATACTTAAGAGACTTGCTGAAACAGGTCCAAAACGGCCGGATGGATCTGGACACTGCCATAGAGGGGCTTAAAACGCTTCCTTACGAAGACCTGGGCTACGCCAAGATTGACCACCACCGCGCCCTACGCACCGGTGTTCCCGAGGTAATATTTTGCATGGGAAAAACCATTGAGCAAATCCAGGGCATCGTAAAGCGAATATCCAAAAATTATAGCAATATCCTGGCCACCCTGGCCAGTCGCGAAGTATTCGAAGGGATACAGAAGGTGCTCAAGGAAAGCGTGTATCACGAAACGGCCCGGATTGTCGTGTTAAAGCCCCGGCCGGTCGAGAAATTGGGCAATATTGCTGTGGTAAGTGCAGGCACCTGCGACATACCTGTCGCCGAGGAGGCTGCCGTCACCGCTGAGGTGCTCGGGAATCGGGTGACCAGGATCTACGATGTGGGTGTGGCCGGGATTCACCGCCTGCTGGCTGCCAGGGAGGAGCTATCACATGCCAGGGTTGCCGTAGTTGTGGCCGGCATGGAAGGCGCCCTGACCAGTGTGGTGGGAGGGCTTGTCTCTTGTCCCGTAATAGGGGTCCCCACCAGTATCGGTTATGGCGCCAGCTTCGGAGGTATATCAGCCCTTCTCACCATGTTGAATAGCTGTGCCTCCGGGGTATCGGTTGTCAATATCGACAACGGATTTGGCGCAGGTTTTCAGGCCAGCCTTATCAATAAAATTGCCGTAACCGAGGCCTCTGAAGAATCGGCCCATGAGCAGGGTGAAAGTAGTGGCGAAGCACCGGCAAAGCCGGGGTTATATAAAATTACGAAGCACCCCGTCTCATAAATTCAGTAAACAGGAATGACAATATTAAATATCACACAAGATGATATATTTAATCCGCTTCCTAGAGACGGGGAAATTCGAAATTCTAATATCGAAACTCGAAATGGTTCGACCGGCTCACCATCCTGAGTAAAGTCGAAGGACAATTTCGAATGACCAAAATTTCCAATTCAAAAATACCAAGAAAATTAATTGATTAATTTACTTTGGTGTTTTGGGAATTTGAACATTAGGATTTCGGATTTCGATATTCGGTTTTTTCGATGGATACTGTAATTTGAGGTTATGTTAAAATGCAAAAAACGGGTATAGAACTTTTGAGACGCTGCACTGGAGGGAAACTATGAAGGTTGCCTATTTTGAATGTTTTGCCGGGGCCAGCGGAGACATGATCCTGGGATCTCTCATGGATGCTGGTTTGGATGTGGAACAACTCAAAAAGGAGTTGGGAAAACTTCATCTCACGCATTACGATCTCGGGGCAAAACAGGTGACCAAGGGAGGGATGGGTGGAACTCAGGCATTGGTAAGTGTTGATGAAGATCACCACAGTCACCATCACCGCCATTTGCATCATATCGAAGAAATAATAGAAAAGAGCGATCTGGAGAAGTCGGTAAAACAAAAAGGCATAGAGATCTTCAGGCGACTGGCTGAAGCCGAGGCCAAGGTGCACCGCACCGACATCGAGCAAATCCATTTTCATGAAGTGGGTGCGATGGACGCCATTATTGATGTAATGGGTGCGGTGGCGGGACTTGCCCAACTGGGCGTCGAGAGGATTTATTGCTCGCCACTCCATGTAGGAACCGGGACGGTGAAATGTGCCCATGGCACGCTACCGGTGCCCGCCCCTGCTACTACAGAACTCGTCAAGGGAAAACCAATTTACTCCGATGGGGTTGAGGGAGAGCTACTGACACCCACCGGTGCTGCTATTCTGACGACTCTTTCTTCCGGTTTCGGTCCCATGCCGAACATGACCCTGGAAAGAATCGGATATGGGGCGGGAGTAGCGGAACGCTCCATCCCCAATCTGCTCCGGGTGGTCATCGGGGAAGATGGAGATGAACTGAAAGATTACCGCATGGAGCAGGTGGCTGTAGTAGAGACCAATATTGATGATATGAATCTCCAGATGTACGACTATCTCATCGAGAAGATTATGGAGATGGGCGCCCTGGATGTCTTCCTGACCCCCCTTCAGATGAAGAAAAACCGGCCCGGCACCCTGTTAACGATCATCTGCCTACCGGAGATGGTGGAAGATTTTTCTGATTTCCTTTTGAATGAGACGACCTCCATAGGGTTGAGGTGGCGGGTGGATAATCGAATCAAAACCGGGGGAACAGTAAAAGAGATCCAAACCAAATGGGGTATTATCAAGTTCAAGGTGGCTAAAGCGGGCAACGGGATCAAAAATATCTCTCCCGATTATGAGGATTGCAAACGCCTGGCACTGGAGAAAGACATTCCTCTCAAGGCTGTCATGAAAGAGGCATGGTCAGCATGCTCTAATTTCGATTTTACTGATGAATAAACTATTTTCTTTAAGGAGGTAGGAACAAATGCAGGGATACACAGGAAAGATGTTGAGAATAAATCTTACCGATCGGAGCATCGAGACCATCGATACCGACATGGAGATGGCCCGTAATTATCTGGGAGGCAGCGGGTTTTGCACGGCGCTTCTGGCCGACCTTGACTGGGGTGTGGACCCCTTGAGTCCCGGGAACCGCATGGTATTTGCCACCGGACCCCTGACCGGGGCACCGGCTACATTCTGTTCCCGATATGTGGTGGCGGCCAAGTCTCCCCTGACAGGTATTTGGGGTGAGGCGCATGCCAGCGGATTTTGGGGGCCGGAACTCAAGTTTGCAGGCTGGGACGCTGTTATCCTGGATGGTGCGGCTGACAGTCCTGTCTATCTTTCCATCGAGGACGGCGAGGTGGAGATCCGGGATGCCGGCGACCTGTGGGGGCGGGACATCCTGGAGACCGAAGAGCTTTTGCGTGAGCGGCATCAGGCCAAAAAGTTACGGGTGCTGACCATAGGGCCTGCCGGAGAGAAGCTGTCCTTTATGGCCTCTATTGCCAATGACCACCGTGCCGCTGCCCGGACCGGTCTGGGGGCGGTGATGGGCTCCAAGAATTTGAAGGCGATTACGGTCCGTGGCACCCTCGGGTATAACATGGCCGATGGGGACGGATTCAAGCAGTTGATGAAGAGGCTCAATGAGACGGTCATGAAAGCGCCTGCGCGTGATGCGCTTCACAATTTTGGGACCGATGGTGGCATGATGGCCTTTCACGACTTTGGTGATGTGCCCATCAAAAACTGGAGCAAGGGTGAGTGGAGCGAGGGGGCCCAAAAGGTATCGGGTGCTGCCATGTCGGAGACCATTTTGACAGGGAAGTCTTCCTGCCGCTCCTGTCTGGTAGGCTGCGGCCGGGTGGTGGAGGTAAAGGAGGGGCCTTATGCCATGTCTGGTGCGGGTCCTGAATACGAGACCGCTGCGGCCTTTGGTCCTATGCTGTTAAATGACAATCTGGAGGCGGTTGCCAAGGCCAATGATATCTGCAACCGCTCCGGTATGGACACTATCTCGACCGGCGCCACGATCGCATTTGCCATGGAGTGCTATGAGAAGGGTCTGCTGAGCAAGTCAGACACAGACGGTCTTGATCTGACCTGGGGGAACCACGAAGCCATCGTGGAGCTGACGCGCAAGATCGGCGAGCGCGAGGGTTTCGGGGCGGTCCTGGCCGATGGGAGCAAGAAGGCCTCTGAGAAGATAGGGGGCGGGTCCGAGAAGTTCTGCATAGTGGTCAAGGGTCTTGAACTACCCATGCATGACCCGCGGGCCTTTATGAGCTGGGCTGTAAACTATGCCACCGTACCCCGGGGGGGCTGCCATATGTATGCGCCCACATTCTGGCTTGAGCGGGGGCTGCTCTTTGCCGACTTAGGTTATGATAAACAACCGGATCGGTTCGCCACGGAAGGCAAGGGGGTCTGGACAAAGATCTTTCATGACTACTGCGAGATTCTGGAATCCCTTGTTATTTGCAAGTTCAGCCTTTATGCCAATCTTCGTGGTCCCGATTTTTCAGACATGATTCGGCTGGCCACCGGATGGGATGTCAGCCTTGATGAACTGCTCCTTATAGGTGAGCGGATTATCAATGCGAAACGATTGATTCTGAACGGTCTCGGCATCACCCGCAAGGACGACACGCTGCCCGAGAGGATCTTGAATATGCCTCACTCCGAGGGAGGCGCCGAGGGGCACACACCGGACCTGGCACCCATGCTGGATGAATATTACAGGGCCAGAGGGTGGGATGAAAATGGCGTGCCCACGCCCGAAAAGTTAGAATCATTGGGACTTCGTTAGAATCTTAGATTGTAACTTCTCCGCAAGATGCGAA
>JABMQV010000586.1 GCA_013203065.1 Desulfobacteraceae bacterium
AAATTGGTCGGTATTCCGTTGCCTGAAAAACGGATAGAGGAATATCCCCACCAACTCAGTGGTGGTATGAGACAGCGGGTCATGATTGCCATAGCTGTTGCCTGTAATCCCAAGGTTCTCATCGCCGATGAGCCTACGACGGCTTTGGATGTGACGATCCAGGCACAGATTCTCGATTTGATGATGGGTCTGCAAGAAGAACTCGGGACCGCAATCCTCCTTATCACCCATGATTTGGGTGTTATTGCCGAAGCAGCAAAAAGGGTAGCGGTTATGTATGCCGGGAAGATCGTTGAGGAAGCCGACGTCACGTCCATATTCCAAGATCCCCTGCATCCTTATACGCAGGGACTGATCCGTTCTGTTCCACGAATAGACATGGCAGGCGAGAAAAATCGCCTGGAAGAGATCCCCGGCATGGTACCAAATCTCTATTATCTGCCGAAAGGGTGTGCGTTTTTCGAACGATGTCCGGCCGGGAGTAAGCAATGTCAACAGGAGGAACCTAAACTCTTATCGGTAGGCGATGGCCACTGGGTGAGATGTTGGATTTACACAGATGACTGAAACACTTCTTGAAGTTAAAAATCTCAAAAAATACTTCCCCATCGTGAAAGGAATTTTTTCAAAAGTGGTGGGATACGTCTATGCCGTAGATGGCGTGAGTTTCCAGGTGAAAAGAGGGAAGACGCTTGGATTAGTCGGAGAGAGCGGCTGTGGAAAGACGACTACGGGAAAGACAATACTAAAGCTGTTGGAACCATATTCCGGTGAAATCTTCTATGACGATGTCGACATAACTAACTATACCAGAGCGCAGATGAAAGGATTGCGCAAAGAGATCCAGATCATCTTTCAAGACCCTTTTTCATCCCTCAATCCAAGAATTACGGTAGGCAGTATTGTTGGCGCAGCTTTAGAAATCCATGACATCGCCAAAGGAAAGGAAAAAGAAGATATTATCACTTCTCTCCTGAAAAAGGTGGGGCTTCAGCCCGAACATATGCGGCGGTACCCGCATGAATTCAGCGGTGGGCAACGACAACGTATCGGTATTGCCAGGGCATTGGCAGTGAATCCGAAGCTGATTATTGGAGATGAACCTGTTTCAGCCTTGGATGTGTCGATTCAGGCACAGATCATCAATCTCCTGGAAGACCTTCAGATTGAATTTGGACTGACCTATATCATAATTGCCCATGATTTGAGTGTTATCAGTCATATTGCCGATGATGTTGCAGTCATGTATCTGGGGAAGATTGTGGAACTGGGTTCTGTTAAAGAACTCTATTCCACGCCTCTGCACCCATACACGGAGGCCTTGCTCTCGGCCGTTCCGGTACCTGATCCTGCAGTCAAAAAGACCCGGATTATTCTGAAGGGCGATGTTCCCAGTCCGATTCATCCACCGTCGGGCTGCCGGTTTCATTCTCGTTGTTCGTACCGATTTGAACCATGCGATCGGATAGAGCCGGAATTCAAAAGGGTGACAGGGGATCATTTTGTGGCCTGCCATCTGCGTGGTAGGCATTCTTGAATTGCACTTGGAATTACAAAAGAAGGAAGTAGCACCATGCTTAACTATATCATCAGAAGACTGCTTCAGGCCATTCCCCTTCTCATAGGGGTTTCCATTATTGGGTTTGCGCTCATGCATCTCGCTCCAGGCGGTCCTCTGGCGGTCTATACCCTAAATCCAACAATCACGGTCCAGGATATCGAAAGGATAAAGGAGGTTTTTGGCCTTGATAAACCTGTCTATATTCAGTACCTCAAATGGGCATACGGGATGTTTACCGGCAACTGGGGGTTCACCTTTTTTGGGGGAAGACCAGTGAAAGATGTCATTTTCGAAAGAATCTTTGCAACGTTTTTGCTGATGGGTTCGGCCATGTCGCTGGCCATTCTTCTGGGAATGTTCATCGGGATCCTTGGGGCTGTCAAGCGGTATTCAGTTTTTGATTATCTGGCCACAACCGGGGCCATGGTGGCCCTTTCATTTCCTACCTTCTGGTTCGGTTTGATGATGATTTTTATTTTTGCCGAGAAACTCGGTTGGCTGCCTTCAGGCGGAATGATGACCCTGGGCGAGGAGGGAAACATCCTAGACCGTTTGTACCATCTCATCTTGCCAACTGTGGTCCTTGCCCTGGTTCTGGTTGCCCAATGGAGCCGGTATACCCGGTCGAGTTTTCTCGAGGTGATTCATCAAGATTACATGCGAACAGCAAGGAGTAAGGGGCTTTCAAGAGGGAAGCTCCTTTTCCGCCATGCCTTTCCGAACGCAGTGGCACCACTGATTGCGCTGGCCGGCATTCAACTCCCCTGGCTTTTCAGTGGGGCCCTCGTGACAGAGACTATTTTCTC
>JABMQV010000587.1 GCA_013203065.1 Desulfobacteraceae bacterium
CCATTTTGCGGGCCTCTTCCGGGTTAAAGGCCCAACCAACGGTAAATATTCCCTTACTGTGAGCCAGCGCAATCATTTCCGCTTCCTTGGAAAAGCCCAGCCCGGCAGATTCCAATTGGGCTGCGAACTCAGGACCGTAAATACCCACAAAGGGCTCGTTGGTCGCGCCGGAAAAGCCCAGCGCTATCATTTCATCCATAAACCTTTCCTGGTTCAGGCTGGGGTCGTGGGCGCCTATGCCGACGATACAGGGGGTTTCTTTGACAGCCGGGAGGATCTCGCAGGCCATCTTGACCACGTGTTCATTGGCGTTGGAGTAAGGTAAAAAGGCCATCAGCGTGTGTTGGCCCATCATACGATAGATGGCAGTGGAATAGACTGCGATCAGGTCAGCCCCGCCCAATTCGGCGCACTTGGCGGTCAAACCGATACCCGCGCCAAACATAAGCAAAGGCTTTTTCGCCTCGAGTTGTCGGTGAAGACGGTCCAACACCTCTATCCTGCTATATTTTTTAGCCATGAGATCCCCCTAATAAATTGGACTGGTATCTCCCGAGGCCAACATTTGCGACCGGTGGGGGCCGCGGATGAAGTACCCCCTTCTTGAAATCCCGATAAAACTTACAGATTCAACCAATCAGGTATATTAACCGGCATATTTTTAAAGTCCTGACAGACTTTGACAACCGCAGGCTCCACCGGGGTACGCTCGATGCTGGAGGCCCCAAGGTAGCCCACGGCTTCGGTGCGCTCCAATACGTAGGCGGTGCTCTCGGGGTCTTCCATGGGTCCGCCATGTGTGATGGCGATGAAGTCCCCGGCCGGACGCACTTCCCTGGCCGCGGCGATCAGCTCGATGGTCACTTTGACACTCTCATCCAGGCTCATTACCGTCCCTGCACCGATCAGACCTCCGGAGGTCAGGCCCACGTGGCAGGCCACGATGTCCACACCGGCTTCGGCGACCATCTTGGCCTCTTCTGGCGTGAAGCAATAGCCAATGGTGAAGAAGCCAAGGTCATGGGCAATCTTTATCACTTCAATCTCCTTGCCGTAACCGAGCCCCGACTCCTCCAAGTTTTTCCGGTAATGAGAGTCGGCATCAATCAGCCCCACGGTGGGGAAGTTCATGAAACCTGAGACGCCCATGGATGCTAGCGTATTGAACCAAAACTCCCAAAGCGTCCTGGAATCCTGGGCGCAGAATCCGGCGATCACAGGGGTCTCCTTCACCATGGAAAGGACCTCGGCGGCATAATCCATAACCATATCCTGGTTACGTCCCGCCGGCATCAAACCGGACAGGGAACCGGCGCCGAAGTGCCTGAATCGTCCGGAGTTGTATATGCCGATAATGTCGATCCCTCCTTTTTCCTCCAGCTTGGCTGTGAAGCCGTCCCCCGCTCCGCCAATGATGATTGGTTTGCCATCTTTCAGCGTTTCCCTGAGACGAGCGTTCAGCTCGTCACGACTGTATTTTTTTCCCATTTTCACCCTCCTGCACCTGCCTTTTGTGCCCGTTAGGTCAAAGCCCCATAAGTCCCCGTAAATCGTTTTGATTTACATTCTTCCAGGAGCCCTATAACATCCTATCCTTATAATACATCTATCGATAAATTCCAAGGCGAAATGCCGAAATTTAGGCCTTGGGATGGCAGCCGTGCTTCCCTAGGTTATTTCGTCGGCCAGGGGCAACACATCCAAGGCCTTTAGATATTCATTATCTAAATGATGTCCAAACATATAGCCCACCGCGCCACAAGAAAGTGGCCGTCAAGTTTCGACTAGCAATGGGCAGGGTCACTCCATGCATTGAAAGCATTTGCTCATATAGTGTATGGTAGCTATCCATTTCTAATAAATAGTTGTAGGACCCCTGTCAAGGCCTAATTCGGGAGAGCCTTAAGTAAGATCATTCAGGAAAAGGGTGCCGCCCAGCTTTGGCCATGAGGATTTGTTTTGACAGTTTGTCAATGACTTCCTCGCAGATAATCGCTGGATGCTTTTCAAGCAAGTAATCCTTGACAGAGAAGACACCTTATTATATCTAAAATGTTTATAGTATAAGCAAAGGCTCACAAACGGGCTAGAATATATTTATAACAGCTTTGGATATTGCCAACTTTAATCGCTAATGAGCTGTGACCATGCCTCAAACCTCAAGTGAAAAACTTAGTTTTTTCGACTTCCTCACCTGCCCAGCGTCCCTCTATTCTATAGAAAGGAAGATCCAGGCCGAAGTAGC
>JABMQV010000588.1 GCA_013203065.1 Desulfobacteraceae bacterium
AGTCATGGGCCACCCCTCCGGCCAACCTGCCTACACCCTCCATCTTCTGAGAATGAAGAAGTTGAGCTTGGAGCTCCTGTTGCTCAGTGATGTCTCGTAAATTGATGATGCTGGCTGCCACTTTTCCTTCCTGATCCCTATAACAAGAACCACTTATACTGATATCGAGGATGTTCCCCTCTTTGGTGTAGCGACGAGTTTTAAGACCGGAGAAGCTTTCTCCTGATACCGTCACCTTGTTGATCATCATCCTGGTTTCCGGCCAATTCTCCTCGGGCACAAAATTATCTATTTTCTTTCCTATCTGCTCTTCCAATGACCACCCAAAAACACGCGTAAATGCAGGATTAAGATAGATGACCCTGCCTTCCATATCATAGATAACCACAGGATCAGGGTTTGATTCCAGAGACGTCCGGTATTTCTCCTCGCTCTCCCGTAGCGCCTCCTCCGCCCGCTTACGGTCAAAGGCTTCATTTTCTAATTCTTTGATCCTTTGTTCCAATTTTGTTCCAATTCTTCTTAGGTTGGTTTTTTAGCCGTCAGAAAACCCTCCAAATACCCTCAAAATGAAAAAGCCCATACCCTTTGTGTCTTGGACATTATATATGAGCCTTTGCAATTCTTAGCATCTCTTCCGCCTGCTTGCGCGTAACAGCCTCCTTTGCTAATGCCTTAACCCTTCGCTCCAATCCTTCATAGGTCGGCTTATCGGACATTACAAGATCTCCTAACTGGATTCTCCCCATTGGACAAAATCGCTCTCAATTGGTAGCTGTGAGAGTAACGCCTTACTCATCCAGCACCTCCCTCACTTTCCGGGCCAGCGATTCCGGAGAGAAGGGCTTTTGGATAAACTCAATCCCTTTCTCGAGCACGCCATGGTGGACAATGACGTTTTCCGTATACCCCGACATATACAGGACCTTTGTGTGGGGAAACCGTGAGGTCAACCCCTCTGCCAGCGCTCTGCCGCTCATGCCTGGCAGGACGACATCGATCAAGAGGAGGTGGACCTCCCCCTCGTGCTCGCTGAGGACGTCCAAGGCCTCTTGGCCCGTCCCCGCCTGCAAGACCGTGTATCCATAGTCCGAAAGGAGATTCGCAGCCAATTCCCGGACGGACTGGTCGTCTTCCACCACCAGGATGGTTTCTGAACCCCTGGCTCTTATCGCGGATGCCTTTTTTCTCCTTTTGATTTCGCCCTTTTCCGCCCTGGGAAAATAGAGCTTAAAGGTCGTTCCCTTCCCTGGTTCGCTATAAACCCAGATGAAGCCATGGTTCTGTTTGACAATGCCGTAAACAGTGGAAAGCCCGAGCCCCGTGCCCTTGCCAGTCTCCTTGGTCGTGAAGAAGGGTTCAAAGATATGGGACTGGCTCTCTTTGTCCATTCCTGTTCCCGTGTCACTTATGGCAAACATCACGTGCGGCCCCGGGGTCAACTCTATCCCATGATTGCGGGCATACCCATCATCCAGGTCAACATTGACAGTCTCGATGGTGAGCTTTCCTCCCAGAGGCATGGCATCCTTGGCATTCACTGCCAGGTTCATGATCACCTGCTCGATCTGTCCGGGATCCAGCCCGACCTTCCACAGATCAGGTCCCGGGGTCGTCATCACTTCGATATCTTCCCCGATCAGGTGGCGCAACATCTTTTCTATATCCCTTATGACACTGTTCAGGTCCAGCACCACCGGCTGGATGATCTGCCTGCGGCTGAAGGCCAGGAGCTGGCGGATCAAGTCGGCCCCCCGTTCTCCTGACCTCTTGATCTGCCCTACGTCGCCATAGAGGGGATTGTCTTTTCCCATGCGCATCATCATTAGACTCGAATATCCAATGATGGTTGTGAGCAGGTTGTTGAAATCATGGGCTATCCCCCCTGCCAGCCTGCCAACGGCCTCCATCTTCTGGGAATGAAGGAACTGGGCCTCAAGCTTTCTTTTTTCTTCCTCCGCGTTTTTTCTTTGGGTGACGTCCCGCATAATACCCCGAAATCCCATCGGATTACCCTTTGAATCCATGTTTAGAAATATGCTGTTTTCCACATACATTTCTGTCCCATCACTTCTTATCATTTTCCATTCAAAACCCTTAAGGGCGGTTCGCTTGGTATAAACTTGGCTGTAAACCCGATACACCTCTTTCGCGGTCTTCTCATCCGTAAAATCGCGGTAATTCGTGCCCATAAATTCATCCCGGGAATACCCGCCAAACTCAGGCATGGTGTCATTGAAAAATAGGAAATTGCCGGCCAGGTCAACCTCATAATAGCCCTCTTCCATGTCTCTAAGGATGGTTCGGTATTTTTCCTCGCTCTCCTGTAGCGCCTTACTGACCTTCTGCTTCTCAATGGCCATGCGAATCGTGTCAAGCAATTGCCCTACATTGAAAGGCTTCTCAATATAGCTATATGCAGCAAGTTTGACCGCGTCGATGGCCG
>JABMQV010000589.1 GCA_013203065.1 Desulfobacteraceae bacterium
AATCGCGGGGTGCTATCTGAAACGGGAAGGCTCCTCACATTCACTTTGGATTAATCCAAAGAACGGAGCGACGGAAGCTGTCCCTCGGCACACTGAGATCAAAGAACCATTAGCAAAGAAGATTTTGAAGAATCTTAATGCAGAATAAATGACCGAACATGGTTGTTCAGGGGACACCCGTCGTTGACGCATTCCTGAATTGATTAGATTCAATTTCTATATCCCGCTTTATAGGGCCAAAAAGAGCGATACAGGGCACGAAAACGCCTGTCTTTCGGGTGGTATTTAATAAAAATCAATGAGTTGGCGTGGCCCGACCTCAGGCCTAAAACTACACTCAACTAAAAATCTGGAGGGATGCATATGACCACTATGGCCAAAAAATATGGCCACGGATCAATTCTGGCGTGGTTTATCTGGGCAATCGCTACGGCCTACTTCTTCTGGGACTATCTGCAGCAGGTGGCGCCGGGTGCAATGGGTCCGTACTGGATCAAGGCCTTTCACATCGATAACGCCACATTGGGCGTCATAGCGGGATTCTATTTTTATTCCTACGGCGCCATGCAGATACCGGTGGGATTGATCGGGGACCATTTCGGTCCGCACCGGCCCCTCATAGCGGCTGTCTCGGTGGCCGTTGCAGGCAACATCCTGCTGGCCGTCGCCGACAGCCCGTTGGCCGCTGAAATGGCCCGTTTAATGATCGGCGCAGGAACCGCATTCTCCTTTGTATCCTGCCTCAAGCTCATTTCCAACTGGTTTCCGCATCAGTACTTTGCCACGCTTGTGGGCCTGACCTCCCTCATCGGCATGATCGGGGGCATCAGCGGTGAAGCGCCCTTATCCGCCACCGTGGGTGCCTTCGGATGGCGCACCACCATCTGGATTCTGGCGTTTATCGGGATCGGATTGGCGGCGCTCATTGTTTTTGTTGTTCGCGATCATCCGGCCGGTGCCACCCGGTGGGAAGATCACTCCGAACGAAACCGCGGCAAACACAAAACGCTCTCCGACCTCACGCACGTGTTTTCCAGCGGGCAGACCTGGATGTGCGGGGCCTATGTGTCCGGCATGAATGCTATCTACTTTGTTTTCGGGGCTCTGTGGGGAGCGAATTTCCTGGTTGACTACTATGGGATCACCCAGGTACAGGCAGAGGGAGCCATGTCCATGCTCTTCGTGGGCGGCATTCCCGGGAGCTTCTTCTTCGGGTGGTTTTCAGACAAGATCAGGCGCCGTAAGCTGCCGATGCTGGGGGCTGGAATTATCGCGCTCGTTGTTATATCATTTGTCATCTACGGGCCCAGCATGCCGCTATCCCTCCTCCATGCCTTGCTGATTGTTCAAGGCTTCATGTGCAGTGCATATGTGGTGGCATTCGCGCTGGCCAATGATGTCCGGCCCCCGGGATCGGCAGGCATTTCCGTGGGATTTGTAAATACCTGCTCGGTTGCCAGCAGCGCCATCTTTCAACCCGGCGTGGGCGCCATCCTGGATGCCTTGGGCGGAAAGGGGGTCCCCACGGTAGGCGAATACCAGGTCGCCCTGACTACCATGGTCGGTCTCGTGTTCATGGCCCTGCTCGCGGCCCTCTTTTCAAAGGAGACCCATTGCCGGCCGTTGTTTGCACACGGAGATCCCGACACAGGTGCCGGGACATGATTTTTTGTATAAGCCCATACCAACACACCTGGAGGAGAGAATCACCATGAAGCCAAGAGACCCGATTGTTGAAGTAAGAACCACCGCGGCAATACCATTTGCTGCAAGGAGGGAGTTGACCCACACTTTTGTGGTAATTCTGCTGGCCGCTCTACTCGTGATCGCACCTTTTGCCGTGGCTGGGGCGAACGGTATCGTGGTCGTTGAAAGAAGCTGCTCCGACAAGAAGGACGGGTTGACTCTGGCCCTGGCCAATATCCACAACAGTGTATCAACCACCAAGACAGGCATTGAGACCGTGGGCAGCATTGAACAGAACAAGGCCAAGATCCTTAAACTTGTGGATATGGCAAAGGAAAACGGGGCCAACATGGTGCTCTTCCCAGAGTTTTCCCTCACCGGATATTTCTGGTCCGACCCTGATTGGGACAAGCAGAAAGGGCCGTACAACCCGGACGGCTATGCGGAATGCTGGGCATACATGAACAAGGGGGTACTCAACAATCACATGGATTGGCTCAGGCGACTGAAGGCCAAACTGGATGAAACGTTGCAGTATATCATTTTTAACGCCCTGCGCAGGGATACTTCCAATCTTTCCCAGATTGCCGGCCCTGAGAACAAGCTGCTGAACTCTACCTACGTGGTGGACAAGAATTTCGATTGCGAGGATCTCTCCGGTAATGATGCGACCCGCATATACGACAAGACCTTTCTCCCCGGCATTGAAAATGTCTATGAACGCTCGGGCCAGAATGATGTGCTCGTGGTCGAGACGCCGTGGGGCCGTTTCGGGTTCACCACCTGCTATGACATGTGCTTTTCACAGCTTTACGAAACCTACCGCATGGTAAACCGAGTGGACGGTGTTATTGAGCTTGCAAGCTGGCGGGGGCCCGCAGTGCGGGCCTATCCCATGATGAACGTGCGCACGGACCAGTACTATGGATACCAGTGGGATCTCATGGCCGCGGCCCGCGCCGCCACCAACCAGATATGGATGATTGCCTGCAATTCTGTGGGCGTGCAGCACAAAGGGGATTACAATTTCTGGGGACGTTCCGGTTTGTGGGCCCCTTCGGGGATCCCTCTGTTTCAGGCATCCAATACCCAGGAGCAGTTGTGTGTGCTTCATCAGGTGGATATTCGATATGAAGTGGAGGCCGAAGACAACGACTTTAACTTTTACGACAGCTTTATAAAGGTCTACCGGCCCATTCCCGGGATGCGGGCGTTCACAAGAATGGAGGAACCGCCACCCAGGACCCGCGGCAAGTAAGTCAAAGTGAAAACCGTAAAAGGGTCAAGTCTGCCGTTGACTCTTGCGCGTAACCTCCAAGAAGTATAAGAGTCAACGGCAGACTTGACCCCCACATGAAAGCCTATTATTTCGGAAAAAACTCCGCTCAACTCCGCATTCACGGCGGCTGCGCCGCCGTGAAT
>JABMQV010000590.1 GCA_013203065.1 Desulfobacteraceae bacterium
GGTCAGAGATAAATGGCTCTGCCTGAGAGGATTGACCTGAGCCATTCAAATTGTAGTAGATTGAATCCCCTCCGGGGATAACCAAAGCCGGGTCCTCCCTCCGGGCCGTAGGCCCTATGGGCCGGAGGCTGGGCCCGGATCTTTACATTTATCGGCTCATCCCTTGGATCTTGCGGCTTAGTATGCTGGCCAGATTTCTCATGATCGTCAGACCCATCTTGGGCCTGGACCTCAGTAACCTATCAAGGGCGGCGTATTCAATCTCCACCAGTCTGCAGTCTGATACCAGAAACACATCTGCGACAGCAGGGAGGGGATCTACAAATTCCACCTCACCCAGAAGTGAATCTTTGCCAAAGGGGATGGTCCGATCTTTTAGGCGCACTTCACCCCTGCCAGCAGAGATGAGGTACAATCGGTCCAGCTTCTGACCCTTTCTTATGAGTGCAGTGCCTGCCGGATACTCCTTGAGTTTGCATATCTTCCGGATGTCCTGAATATCCGCTTTTGACAGCCCCGCCAAAAGAGGCATGGACTGAATCTCCTTTGTCATGTCTTCTGTCTTTGAGTGTTGGCCTCGCAAAAGCGGGGTCCGTGCGAGCGAAACACAGAGAAAAAGCAGTGATCCGAATATCATAAACCTGCGCGTCATTTTTCTAACCTCCTACCCACACCTAACAGGGTTATCTCTTATTCACAAGGACATAATGTCTAGTGAACAGTTCCTTTCCTTATTATCTTAACCAGTGTCCCGGCCTGAACCGTTTCCTCCAGCCGCATTCCATTCATGACGGCCCATTCCTCCAGTTTGCCCTTTGGTGCGCCCAAGGCCCTGAGTGCCTGCCTCATGGATCCGCTGTGGCGTGTTGGGACGATCCGGATGCGGCTGGGTTTTAGGGTGAGTTTTTTGGGGTCCGTCAGGTTTTTGAACCCCCTCATGGTGGTCTGGAAGGTGGGTGCATACCCGTTGAACTGGCTTGCCCCGCAAAGACCGTAAAACACGCAAACCGTTCCATCCTTTTGAATAAAATAGGCCATTACTCCCAGGACCCCCTTGCGGGTTTTCAGTCTCCCGGTCAGCCAAACAGCAGGAAGACGGTTTACCGTTGTCCTGCCGGAATCAACCACATGAGCCCCGGTCTGCCCCACAAAGCCCCTTGCGGCCTCTTTGGGGGACGCATTGGGTGAGAGGGTAAATATGACGGCCGCTTTTCCCTCGGAATTGGATATCCTGACAAGGGTACGGGTGTTGAGGAGGTTCCATTTGGGGGGAACCGGGAACTGGAAACCGAGCATAGGATGATAAAAGATATCATGTTCGACAAAGCCCTCACGGGGGTCCTCGCCAAAGACCAGACCGTCGATATGTTTCAGATATTGATCCCGGTCTGCCTTAAGATGCTTAAGGCCCAATTTGCGTTGCCATTGACCGGCCTTTCGCTGGATTGCTCCTATCCGGTCCACGGGATTTGGATGGGTGGAAAACCATTCCGGCAAACCGCTTCGGTCTGTGGTGGGATGCATTCGTTCGAGGGTTTGAAAGAAATTGGCCATGTGGGTAGCGTCGTATCCGGCCCTGCTGGAATATTCCACACCCAAATCATCCGCTTGCCGTTCGTTGTCACGGCTGAAGCTAAGGAAGAGCATCCCCACACCCAACTGGATAACATCCGAGAGACCCCTGAATGTATCGGAAAGGATCATACCCGCCCCCAGCCCAATCTGGGCCAGCTGGGCCTTGCTGTACTGCTGGGCAGAATGGCGGGCCGTGATGTGACCGATTTCATGTCCCATGACACCTGCCAGTTCGGCCTCGGTGTTCAGATAAGCCAGGATTCCCCGTGTGAAGTAGACATAGCCGCCGGGTACAGCAAAGGCATTCGCCACAGAAGAGTCCAGGATCTTGAAATGATAGGGTAGGCCGGGGCGATGAGAGAGCCTTGCCAAGCGCTTGCCAAGATTCCCTATATAGGCCGTAAGTGTCGGGTCCTTATAGATCCCGTAGTCCTTGACTATCTGCGTGTCAGTTTGGCGGCCCAGTTCAATCTCCTGGGATTCGGAAAGAAGCATCAACTGGGTTTTGCCGGTCACAGGATTGGAGGCACATGAAACCAGCGATATAAGAAGACCGAGGACGAAAAACCTAGTGGCGACTCTTAAAAGTCTTTTTTTGGACATAAAGCATTTCTCAGAAGCCGATAGATTGCTTAAGGATAGATTTTGGACATACACCCGAAGGCCCTTCACGGATGGTCAACGGTTCTATGAGGAAAACACTAAAGAGTATCTGTTAAGCCCGATGTTGCATGAGAAACTACCAAAACGGACGAAAGATGCTATCATAATGTGAATTACTCGGGTACTTCCGGTTTGCCGTTTCATTCTGCAATAACATCAATTTCTCGAAAAGTGCCAAGTAATTCTTGCAACATCGGGGTTTATATGTCAAGCCAAAGACTGAAGCGCTGTGGTACCATGGGAGGAGTTGCTAAGGTGCACACCGAAGTCTGCCCTCGCGAGGACACTCCGCTTCGCCAAAAAGGACCACTTCTGGATGGTCACTAGCTAGCGCTCGACACATACAAGGAGATGCTTGGTTGCCTTGGCAGATACCGTCGAAGAACATCTTTCCACCCGAAAAAGGTCTTGACAAATCGACAGCGAAACGGTAGATGCAGATGCCGTCAAATGAAGAATAGGGTAGCAAGAAAATTGAGGAAAGCCACGGCACCGTATCTCAACGTGGGAGTGGATCTATAGAGGGTGTGGTAGACAAAGCTCGATTTTGGGACCTCTCCAATGATTATGCAGACGGCAGGTGTCATATCAGTCTAAGGAAGCATGTAGATCATTACAGCGTATGTCATGTCGTAAATTTGATAACCCTAACAGCCTAGCCTGAATTTTCACCCTACATAATTCCCTAAGAATTTTAGCCAGAC
>JABMQV010000591.1 GCA_013203065.1 Desulfobacteraceae bacterium
GCCTGGAAGGGACCGGGGCCAATTTCCTGATTTCCCTCAGGCCTGTTGCCGAGGCCTTCGGTATCGAATTTGAAGAGATAGAGGACTGGAATTGCTGTGGGGCAAGCATCTCCTATGTTGGGGCGAGAGATCTGGCCATCAAGGTGTTGAATGCGCGGAATTTGGCGCTGGCAGAAGCCAAGGGGAGTTACGATATCGTTGCGCCATGCAGTTCCTGTTACATCCAGATGCTAAAGGTGAACCATGAGATCCAGGAAGACGAAGAACTCAAGGCCCAGGTCAACGAGTGTCTTGCGGAAGGCGGCCTGAATTATAAAGGTACCATAAGGGTACGCCATATAATGGATGTGTTATACAACGATGTTGGGGTTGATGAGATAAAGGCAAGGGTGGTGAAGCCTTTTAACGGCTTGAAGATCGCGGGGTATGTGGGGTGCCAGTCCGTGAGGCCGTATGGTGAATACGACAGTGTGGAAAAACCAAAGATCCAGGACCTCCTTCTGGATGCATTGGGTGCAGAGGCGGTTGCGTTTCCAAAGAAGATGCGATGTTGCGGCTCAGGGATCTTTATGAGCGAAATGGACCACTGTATAAGGTTGGTGGGGGATATCCTGGAAGATGCCATCAGTCACGGCGCAGAGATGATCTCAACGGTCTGTCCGATGTGTGCCATGAATCTGGAGATTTATCAAGACAGAGTCAATAAGGCCCTTGGGACCGAATATGACGTTCCCATCGTATATCTTACACAATTGATGGCCGTTGCCTTTGGGATGGATTTGAAAAAACAGGCGGCACTGGAGTATAATATTATCCCGCCGGAAGGCATATTGAAGGCCGCCATGGGCTAGCGTCAACGCTGTTATCCCATAATCAAACCGAACCTCTGGGAAATCAAAGGGGTTTGGTTTTCTTTTTTGAGGGGAAGAAAATGAGTGATCAGGAGATACCCGGGTGTCCCCATTGCGGGGAAAAGCTGAAGAAGTGGAGCCCTCCTGCCGATTCAACATGGTCCTCACCATACCAGTGGGTGTGTTTCAATGATGAATGCCCCTATTTTGTGCGTGGGTGGGACCACATGATGAGGCAGCAAGAGGTCAAGGCCTCTTACAGACACCGCCTCGATCCGGAAACAGGGGCAAGGGGTCCTTTGCCTTGTTGGTCATACGATGCCCATAAGGATCAGATCATTGATGATAGTTGATTGAAAATTGTCCGTTGTGGTAGCAAAGCCGAAGTTCCGCCAAAAAATGGTTAGATTCGACGCAACTGCGAAAATATTCGACCAATAGACCCTGTTTGTATGAAAAAGATAGGAAGAAATGACCCGTGCCCTTGCGGCAGCGGGAAGAAATTCAAAAAGTGCCACCTGGGGAGAGAGGATGAAATTATCCTCGGGGGGAGCAGTGAGATTTCCGTGGAAATGAGTGCCAGGATTACGGCTCTGCCACCGGTCACTTACGGCCGTTCCCGCGAGATGATTGCTGCCCTTGATGTCAAGGGGTTGACGGGCTCTTCCATCGGTATCAGATGCGTCGATCTCAAGAGCTATAACGATCTGGACCTATTCGGTAGTCAACGCCGTCCCACAGAGAAAGACGGTACGGGGGGCATTTTCGTCAACGTCCTGAAGACCAGCAAGAGTGATCCTGACAACGTCTATCTTGCGATTTCTCCGCGTATCGGAGACGGCATTCTCGTGCACCAGCTGGCCCATGTCCTGGATTACCTGGGCGGGTCCAAACTGATGCCGGGCCTGGCAAGACCGCTGGCGCTTGAATTGGGGATTCCGGGTGAGCACTTGGAGCATCCCCTCGAATTCGGATACTGGCTGGGGTACCTTGCTGAAGAATTCCAGGTGCAGCTAGACGCGGATGATGCCATCATTTCCTACCTCCACAAGAACGATAGGCTCCTCCGGGGTGAAGATATCGAAAGTCAGGATCAATTCATCCTGAAATCCAAATCAGACCGTATCTTGAGGTTCCTGAGTGAAAAAAGCACCGAGATTGATGCCCTCATTTCTGAACTTCCGGGATATATCGGCTCAAGAGCGGGGCAGGATTAATATATTTTTTTGCTGGAGGGTCTTGTCCCCAAAGAGGCTGAATTTTAGCCATTCAACTCCGAATTGCATCAAGGCCACATCGTGGTTTTTCAATTCCTCCCTCGCGTCTGAATCCACTTCGAAGAGATCGAAGAAGCTGCTTTCAAAGAGGAACGTCCTGAACTTATCCAGGTTATAAGAGACCATAAAAAACATCTGAATTTTTCGGGTGACCTCTTTGCCCCCCAGTTTTCTGGAGGAAGTAACCAGATTAAGCCATTGTTCATTCATGGCGTTGTATTCACTCACTTGTTCATGTTCAAGCCACTCATTCAGGGTCCATTGCTTATTTTCATGGAAACCCCGGCAATGGGATTCCTCGACAACAAAGAATTTCTCGACCGCGCCTTTTTTGCCTGTCACCATGGACGAAGCCCTTCCGAGAGGGTAAAGACGGCACGCAACCGGCCGATCTTCATAAACGGTGCACCCCTCTTCCGTGACAAAGGGGCAGTTCTTGTTTCCTTCCCTATTCATCCTGAGCTTGACCATGGGAAACGGACTCCGGGTCTCAACGATGGTATCGGTATAAAGTTCCAGAAACTCATCAGAGGGGAGCCCCAAGCGATTTTTTATTCGGAGGATGTCGTAGGGGGTGAGGATCAGACGAAGCTTGGCGCAGCAGTCATTAAAACAGGGAATATCCTTGTGGCAGCCGAAACGGAAGGTGTCCTCCTGCAGGGGTCTGAATATTTCCGCTTTCTTGGTGCTTTTCATGGTCAGACCTTATGTGGGGGACCCCTTAACCTTCCTCTCCGCTCTTCGGTAGGGCACTATCTTTGACCTGAAAGATTTTTTGACCGAAAATACCAAACTTTACCCAGTCAATTCCGAATTTTAGCAGTTCAACATCACTTCTCTTGATTTTCTCTACCCTTACGCGGTCCACTTCGAAGCGGTCCAGAAATGTACTCTTGAACACAAAATCCCTGAACTTGTCCAGGTTGTACATTGCCATAAAAAGCATCTTGTTTATCTTGGGATTATCAATATCCAATGCCTGTGCCCTGAGTGGGGAGGTTACTTGTGATAAAAGGGTATTCATTTCATCATAAACAGGGATACCCTGTTCCACAAGCCAGTCAGAAATCCGGCATTTTTGATCAACTTTCAGACCGAGACAATGGGATTCATCGGTTATGAAGCCAAAGGTCCCGTCGTCATTCATGTCCAGGGGGTACATCCTGCACGGCCATGGGCGATCGGCATAAACAGAGCATCCGCCGTCACCCACAAAGGGGCATCTCTTGTCCGGTTCGTTCATCTTCAGGACTACCATGGGAATAAGCAGTTTTTGCTTCGGAATGATCAGGGTATATTTTTCGAGAAACTCATCTGAAAAGTTACCGAGTGAGTTTTTTAGTCTTAAGACATCGTAAGGGGTTAGGACAATGGTAATATCCCGGCAGCAACGGGTAAAGCACGGTATGCTTTGAGAACAGTCGAACCGAAAGACATGCTCTGCGTCCAACCTTGTCAGGTTTTTTTTCTCGGAAAAATGGTCTGGTTTGTTCATCTGGGCGAGTCCTTTCCAGGGATTTTCCCGGCGGGTCACAAATCCCTTGACTTACCCACGGGGTTTGGCTTTATTAATGGGACTGAAATGATAGGTCCCTGCCTATTTGTGGCTGCTCTATAACAGCAAAAAACAGTCGGGGTCAATCAAATTGTATCCCAGGAGGATGATGTCTTATGAAAGAGAGAACGTTGGCGATCATAAAGCCGGATGGTGTGGCGAGGAACCTGATCGGGACGGTTGTAAAACGTGTGGAAGAGGAAGATCTCAAGATAGTGGCCATAAAATTAATCATGATGAACAAAAAACAGGCCAAGGGGTTCTATAAGGTCCATGAGGGTAAACCCTTTTATGAGAGCGTCACGGATTTTATGTCCTCAGGGCCCAGTGTGGTAATGATCGTGGAGGGTGAAGATGCAATAAAGAGATATCGAAGCCTAATGGGGGCCACTAACTATAAGGAGGCAGAAGAAGGGACTATCAGGCACGAGTTTGCCACTGATATTGAGAAGAACGTGGTCCACGGCTCAGACAGTGAGGAAAACGCACACTTTGAAATAGACTACTTTTTTAACGCGTTGGAAATCATGGGGTAGGCTTGAAAGGGGCAGGTCAAAGATGTCGTCTCCGGTCAGCGCGAGTCCAGGCTGTGACCGGAGACGATAAAAAACCGGTCCGATCTAGGTCTCGGCTTTTTCCTCTTCGCCTTTTTCCTTTTTCAATTCCTTGATTTCATCCTTTAGGCCGTCAACTTCGCTCTTGAGAGTACTGGTGGTGTCATCAAAACTGTCTGCCCTTCTCTTGTCTCTGAGCTCTTCTACTCCCAAATAGACGGCCAGGGCTCCTCCGAGAATCAGCATTGCCGGAACCGCGGCCAAGAGGGCCTTTATGAAAAACCCCCACCAGATAATGATTCCTATGATTCCCAACACCAGTGCAACCAAACCACCTCCTAAAGCTGCCATTTCTCTACCTCCTTAAACCTGCTGGATTTTTTTGCCTTTTCTGCGCATGGTATGTTTGGAACTCTGATAACATAAATAAAAATACGGTTCAAGTATTTAATGAGAAAATGTTACAAAAATTGGATTGACTCCCTGCGATGAGAGTTCTATGCTCCGGATCGAATCTTATTTCTAATTTTGTTGAGGGTGGTGTGACGCGTTTGCCAATGCCGAAATCCAGCCAAAAACTGAGCAATAGAAAGAAATATCTAGATTATTAGAGAATCCATCCATTTTTAGCCGATAATACCGGATAATCTCAAAATTTGAGTGTTGAAATAAAATTACATTGAGACTA
>JABMQV010000592.1 GCA_013203065.1 Desulfobacteraceae bacterium
CAATTTCTGGATAGTCTGGACACCTTGAGAGCCTTCTCGCCAGGGATGAATCAGAATATTTGTAGTCGGGAAGGTATATATCAGCGTGTTCTTCAGCCGGCTTTAGCATTTCCATGGACTGATATCCGGAAAAATTGTAAACCATGGGAAAATCAAGCCCCTCCCTTCTCAACATGGAAACAAACCGGAACACATGGGGAAAGAAATGGTCAGGGGTTACAAGATTGACATTGTGGACATGATAACGCCCAACCATGTGGAGCACTTCTTCAACCAGTTGCCTCAAACTCTTTCTCAACCCCAGCTCTCCACGTGAGATCTGGTAATTCTGGCAGAAGGAGCACCTCAGGGTACACCCGGTGAAAAAGATGGTGCCCGAACCATTTGTTCCTGTGATCGGGGGCTCCTCCCCAAAATGCGGTCCCACATATGCGACCCGCATTTGATCCCCTTCACCGCAAAATCCTTGGTGCCTTTTTTGGTTTCCCTTAGACCTGGAGACACCACAATGTCGCGGGCAAAGACGGCATTCGTTATAATATCTCAGCAGATCCATGACACCGGCACGGTATCATTTGAGTCCTTTCCAGGCAAGGTCCAGGGGATCTCTTTGATCCCACCAGCGGTTTCTCCCATTTGACTTTACAAAACAACCGTTCTAGTATTCCGTCCACCCGTGGGATTTATGATTGTGGATTGTTGCTGGCCATGGGGCAATTCACCTTGTGCACACCCCTGCCTTTGTTGGTCTTCCCGTTTATTTGTTTGACCAGCGGATCCGGACCGAGCAGGGCGGGGCCAGAAATTTGGATTACGTTTGAACGAAAGGAGCGTTTTATGGGAAAGAGAACACTAAGGACGAAACTGTGTGACATGCTGGGGATTGAATACCCGATCCTGAGCGCCGGTATGGGACCCACTTTGATCGGCGAAAAGACCGGAGCGCCCGTGGAGCTGGTCGTGGCCGTCTCCGAGGCAGGAGGCCTGGGGGTCCTCGGTGGAAGCGGGTTTACGGTGGATGAGCTTCGGGACGCCATCCGGGAGATCAAGTCCCTGACAGACAAACCTTATGGGGTTGACCTTCTCCTGCCAAAACGCCTGGCAACCCGCGAAGGCATGGAACCGGGGGAGGCAACGGAACTGCCCCTCAGTCAGGTTCTGGAGATGCTGCCAAAGCCGCATCTTGAATGGTTCAAAAAAATAAAAGAGGAATTGCAGCTTCCGGATACGGATGTCATGCTGAAATTGAATACCACCACCATGCTCCCAAAAGAGTCTATTCAGGTGTGTATCGAAGAACGGGTGCCCCTCTTTTGCGCAGGCCTTGGAAACCCAGGCTTTATGGTCGAAGACGCCCATGCCGTGGGGATGAAGGTGCTCGGGATTACGGGCAATGTAAAGAATGGCCGTCGCATCGCCGAATCAGGCGTGGATTTCCTGGTGGCTCAGGGGCACGAGGGAGGTGGACATACGGGCAGGATCGGAACCATGGCATTACTGCCCCAGGTCATTGACGTGGCTTCACCCGTCCCGGTTCTGGGCGCCGGTGGCATCGGAGACGGCCGAGGGTTTGCGGCAGCGTTGGCCATGGGGTGCGTGGGCGTCTGGGTGGGCACACGTTTTCTGGCCACGGACGAAGGGGGGGCTCTGGATGTCAATAAAGAGCGCATCCTCACCTCCGTCGATGAAGGAACGCGTGTCAGTACGGCCTACACGGGTAAAACCTTGCGGGCGAGCCTCAACAAATTCCACCGGCTCTGGGACGAATCAGGTCTCGATCCCATTCCTTTCCCGAACCAGGTTCTGCTTTCTTCTGCACTCCTGTGGAGTTTCATTAAAGCCGATAAACTCGACTATGTGGGGGGTCTTGCGGGACAGGTCTCAGGGCTTATCCACGAAATCAAACCGGCTCGGCAGGTCCTGGAAGAGATGGTGGAAGAGGCCGTGGATATCCTCACCAGAAAGCTGCCGGAAGAGGTGGTTATCAAATAGCGGCGCCCGTGATCTGATCTCCCGGGATGCCCTGCGACCCGGCCCTGTCATGCCCTGCCTGCTGTGACCAGCGGAAAAGGTGTGCCAGGGCCCTGACGGCCCGCTCGAGGGATGGAAACGCAGGGATCCCGACCTCACAGAACTCCCGCCGCATGAGGGCCCCCTCCCCTGCCAGTTCCGGATCACCACCTTCTGAATCCACGGTAAACACAGTTGGTTTTCTGTTCTGCCTCTCCTTGAGAAAGTTGATTACCTCTGGGGTCGAGTCCGGCAAATCCGGAAGATGAAAGGCCTTTCTGGCAATGAGGCGATCGACGATAATCATTGAGATATGGGGGTCCCCGTACCCCAGTTCCAGGATCTTGGCCAAATATTCAGAATCCTGGAATACCCTGAACATATCCAGGGGATTTCCCGCAATGGAGCCGGCCACGGGTACGCTCTTACGGAGTTTTCCCATGGTGCTGTCAGACAACCGGGGCACCTCCAGTCCTTCCCGTACGCATGTATCGCTGTAGGCCACGCTGTTGCCGCCCCCACCGCCCACCAGAAAAACGCCCTTCCCTTTGGGTGGGGCAAGCAGGGCCAGGGCTGTTATGGTGTCTGCCCATTCATCCATCGAGCGCACCCGGATCACCCCTGTCTGACGGAAAAACCCCTCCCACACCCGGTTCTCCCCGGACATGGCCCCCGTATGTGAGGCCGCAGTAGTGGCCCCGGCTTCGCTCTCCCCACCCTTCCAGAGGACAATGGGTTTTTCTTTCGAAACCTCTCTTGCAAGACGGAAAAACCTGCGCCCATCCTGGACGCTCTCCAGGTACATGGCAATGACCTTTATCTTTTTGTCCTCGGCCATAAACTGAAGATAGTCACTGCTGTTCAGGACGGAGCCGTTCCCAAAACTCACCGCCTTATGGGTGCCGATCCCCAGGGAGCAGGTATATTCGGTAAACCGTTGTGTGATGCCGCCGCTCTGTGAGATAACCCCGATCGGCCCATCCAGCCCGGGTATGGCGCCCCATGCAGTGACCCTGGAAGAGGGGCAATAGGGTCCCATGCAATTGGGCCCGATGACCTTTAAGCCTCTTTCCCTGGAAATGGAGCATATCTCTTCTTCGAGTCTTTTCCCCTCCGGCGTGCCCGTCTCTTTGAAACCGGAGGTGAGGATGTGAATGTGTGTCAGCCCGATACGACCGCATTCCTGGAGGATGGACGGGACCAGCCTTGCACCCACAGCCACGATGGCCAGATCGGGAACCTCGGGGAGTGATGTGAGATCAGGGTATGCCTTGAGCCCCCGGATTTCTTGGGCCTTGGGGTTGACGGGATAGAGCCTCCCGGGGAAATTGTTTTCCTGGAGCTTCTGCAAAAAACTCATCCCGCCAAACCGATAGACCCCCGTTGGGACACCAACAATAGCGATACTACATGGGTTAAAAAATAGTCCCAGGTCGCTCGTTTTTGAACTCATGCGCTAGATCTCCCCTGTATCATTCAGAATCACCTATCTATCCCTTTTCTGCCATAGCCCGTTCAAAATCAGCCATGACGGCCTTTCGAAGGTGTTTGGGGGTCTCGGGAG
>JABMQV010000593.1 GCA_013203065.1 Desulfobacteraceae bacterium
ATTCGAGAAAACACCCCATGGTGTTGGCAGTGCCCATCATGGAACAGGTGCCGGGGGAGGCACAGAACCGCTCCTGCCATTGCAAAAAAGTCGCCTGATCGATCTCGTTGTTTCGCCGTTTTCCGATGGCTTCCTTGAGGTCGGAAGTTACGACCGTGTGATCTCCAAGGCGGCAGGGGAGCATTGCCCCGGCTGAAAGAAAAAGAGTGGGGAGATCCAGTCTGACAGCGGCCATAATCATTCCAGGGATGATTTTGTCACAGGAAGCCAGCATGACAAGCCCCTGAAACCCATGCGCCTTTACCATGGCTTCAATGGAGCCGGAAATTAGATCCCGCTGGGGAAGAATATAGTGCTGTCCCGGACCCTGGGCCATTCCGTCGCAGGGTGCGGGGACATTGAACTCGCCGGGGCACCCCCCGGCAGCCCAGATTCCTTCCTTGACGTAACCGCTCAAGCTCCCCAGTGGCTGATGTCCCGGGTTGACATCGGTCCAGGAGTTGACCACGGCGATCTGGGGCTTGTCCAGATCCACGTCCCGATATCCCACCGCATGCATCAGACCCCGGTAATAGGCCTCGGTAATGTCCTCTGCTGCACCCCGCTGTACCGGCATCAGGCCTCCTCTCTCTGTTTCCTGAATTCTACCCCCAGGATTCGCTCGAAGACCTTTATCATGGCTCCCTTGCCTTGATCCCCGAGGCCCTCGGCAAGGGCCATCTGATAGGTGGTTGTGGCCGCCTGGACCATGGGCAGGGGAATCTTCTCCTGGGCCGAAATCTCTGCCGCACTGACCATGTCTTTGTAGGCGTGTTTGAGAGGGTAACCCTTGTCAAAAACATTGTGCAGGGCCAGGGGAGCGAAGAACTCGGCCGCGAAACTGCGCCCGGTCCCCGAGGTGATCACCTCGGTTACCTTTTCAGGGTCCAGCCCCAGTTTTGCGGCCATTGGCAGCAGTTCCGCTATGGCCGCGCAGCTGATATTAAAGAGGAGCTGGTTGACCAGTTTGGTGAGTTGACCGCTCCCCACATCACCCATATGCAGGATCCGGTTGCTCATAACGTCCATAACCGGTTTGATCCGGTCAAAAATGTTTTTCTCACTCCCAACCATGATAGTCAAGGTTCCCTCTTTGGCCCTTGCTTCCATGCCCGAGACGGGGGCGTCGACGAAAATGATCCCAAGCTTTCTTAACCTGGTTTCGAAATCCAGGGTCGGCAGGTAACTTGTGGTGCCGCAGTCAACGATAACGGAACCGGCTTTGGCTTTGATCGCGAGGCCTTTTTCTCCAAAGATGATCTCTTCCACGACGGCCGTATTGGGGAGGCTCAGAAAAATCCAATCTGCCTGAGTGGCCAGTCGAGCAGGAGAATCAGAGTGTTTGGCTCCCTTATCCGTCAGGAAGGTCACCGCTTCCGGGTTGAGGTCATATACGGTCAGGTCGAACGCCGCATTTAAAACGTTGAGGGCCATCCACCTTCCCATCTGCCCCAGCCCGATAAATCCGATTTTCTTATCCATGTGGTTTCACTCCGTCTTGCGGTCGAATAGGGCCACCACCAGGTTTCCGCCGTTGAAGTTTCCCTTTGCTATTCTTAGAGCCCCAGCATTTTGGCAGGGTTATGGGTCGCCATTTTCCGGATGTCCTCTTTGGAAAACCCAAAGGTGACCAAATCCTGGATGTAAATGCCCATCTGTTGGGCAGGTACAGGATTGAGCCACTGACCCGAATCGGTGGATATGATACAGTGTTCTGCGCCAATTGCCTTAATGCCGCTGAAAAGCGCTTCCCTTGTGATGGGGTGACCCACCTGCCGGGTAGTGTCGTTAAAGACGTGCTCCAGCCATGTGGCACCCGAATCAAGGATCTCCTTCATATCCTCCACACTGTAGTTTACGAAACTTGCCAGGGGGTGGGTTACGATAATCTTTTTCACCCCATGGCTGGCCGCCTCCCGAACCACAACCTTTGCTTCCTCAATGGAAATGTGCCCCGTGGCAAGCGAGGAGTCGTGTTCAATAATCAGATCGAAGATGGCGTAAAGCTCCTGCTTGAGGGAACCGTCGTCGTTCAGAACGTAAATGCCCTGAAGATCTTCTCCAATCTTACCCGCAAGGTTTGCCACATGGCTCTTGTTTATCACGAATTCCCGTGAATGAAGTGTCGGCAGCCAAACGGTTTTTGCCCCCAGCTTGAGGGCTGTTCTGACCGCATGGGGGTTCAACCCGCCAACCGAGAAATTGAGGGCGATTCCGCCAAAGACCGGGAATCCGGCGGCATGGGTTGCCAGTTGTGCCCTTCCCGCTGTTTCGGTAAAGTGGTTTTTGATCAGGATGGCCTGCATTTCCATTTCTTGGGCATGAAGCGCCAGTTCCATATCATTGAGAATCCTGGGGTAGACGTCAGGCGCAGAATGGATGTGGATATCTATGGCACCCGAGAGAAGATCCAGGACCTGTTTGCTAAAACGCAACCTCATTTAAGCCTCTCATTCGGTTTAGAAGTTTCAAATGCCTATTTTTAGTTCACTTGTCCCTTTTCCGGTTATCCGGATTCGGTGTATTCAACCCGCTGGGCAACACCCACTTGCCATAAGGAAAGTTGCCCACCCTCATGTCTGGGCCGTGCTTTTTCCTTGCCAGGTCAACCGCGGCCTCAAGGGAGGTCACCGCCTTGATCTTGATAATTTCAAAATCGGGCAGCCGCTCAGGCTCGGTGACCACAATCACCTCTTTCCCGGCCATGACTTCGATGATGGGCATCCATAGACAGGCGTGCCACAAGGCCTGTTTGCCGTAAAAGACATCTTCATAGAGTTCCCGGATTGCCTCCGGCGTGGGCGGTGTATAGTCCTTGGCGTAACTGTAATGGGCCAGCCCCCCTGGAACAGGTGTGCAGAGGATGATGGTGCCCCCGTCCTTTACAAAATGGTCCAGATTGGCAATGGGCCAGCAGGCATGGGCAAAGAGCCTGTCCCCCGGGAAACTTCCTGAGATGGCAACATCCAACTTGCCGCCGGGGATCTTTTCCACGTCAAAAGCGTAGTGGGAATCGTACTTCTCCACCGATGCCCTGTGGGCAGCGTTGGTCTCGCCGGCGGTGAGATGGATCAGTTCCATCTTTGGGTTAAAGATAGCCAGCAGCGACATATCCAGGCCCGACATTACACAGGCCTCCTCGATATCCTCGCGCATGCGGTTGAGAGGGGGTTCATAACCGACCGCACAGGTGGGACACGTCATAAGACGATGGTTCCATTCGATGGTTTCAAAGGATGCGACCCCGGGAAGAACCATACTCCCGCCACCTCCGTACCCCCACAAGGTCGCCTGGGTCATGGTTATGGCAAGACTGAGGTCGGCCTGCAAGAGACGTTTGTGAAAACTGATGGGCGTTCCGTAGCTGGTCACCCCCACAAACTCGTAGTCCCAGGTCTCCCTGGCCTTGCTTTGATAGATAGGGATACCAGAGCCAAGGATCTCTTCACCGAACTTGCGCTTCAACTCCGTCTCGTTCATTTCCCGGAGGAGACCGCTTGATACCAGGATCTCCACCGCCTTGCCCGCATCCTTGATCATTTTCAGGATTGGCGGCAGGATTTTATGGGCCGGGGTGAGCCGGGCAAAATTATCCGTCAGGATGACCACCTTGTTGGCCTTTTCAAGTCGCAGAGAAAAGGGATCGCCTGCAACGGGATTATCCAGCGCATGGAGAACCGCATGATCCAGGTCTCCCCTTTCATTGGGGAAAGCCACATCCGTATCCAGGACCAGGTTTTTGTCCTCTATTTCAAGTTCCAGGGTGCCTTTTACACCATAAGGCACAGTGAGTGTTGCCATTTTTTCCTCCTGAAATCTCATTTTCCCAAACGGGCTCTAACCGCCTGCCAGGGCAAGCAGAAAGGTGATCTCATCGCCATCAGCAACAGGGGTGGCGAGATCTTCCCGGCGGCCAAGATTGGCACTGGGACGTCCGTTGACAAAGGCACGCCAGGCCGGGACCAAGCGTCCTTCCGTGTCATAAAGGTGCAAGCGAAATTCCGGACTATCAAAACGCGCCAACAGGGCCTCAATCACCCCCTGGATAGTAGGGGGCGTTTTCAGTGTAAGCTTGACCCGTTCCTTCCCAGCGGTGTTGCTGAGTGGGGGAAGCAAGTGAACATTGACGTGAATGTCTTTCCCAGGAGACAATTTACCCCCCCAGCATATTTCTCTCTCCCAGGTCGTCCGCGATGTATTTGAGACCCAGGTTCTCAAGCCCAGACCGCGTTGGGAGCCCGGTTTTGGGATCAAACTTACGATCCTCGTAATATTCCTCAAGGATTTTTTCGAACTTGTCTCTCTCCACCACCGCACCGCCGCTGGGACCGCCTCCCATAAGGGGCTCATTAAAAAACCTCTCGGGAATATCATCGTCGGCCCGGGTGGCACCGCATCGGGTGTTAAAGGCCTTCTCAATATTCCACGTTCGCTCCCCGACCCTCAGCATCTCTTCCTCGGTCAGATTCCGACCGCTGCAGGCGTTGTACAGTCTGGTAGCCAGGTGGACTCCTTTTTTGTAAAGATAGGGGAAAGTAGCTGAGCGGAAAAGGGCGAATTTGCAAAGGCCCAGGACATCAGCAATTGTAACCAGATCCTCGCTGAACTTGAGCATCCGGCCCTTTCCCTTCAGTCCCTTTGAGATATCCGCCGCCTCTTCACTCCCCCACCACTCCAGGGCCTCCTCCGGTGTCATAATCTCTTCGATATAGGGGTTGGATCGGAGGTGGTCACCGCCTCTGGTGGATGTGGCGTAACTGACGGCTCTGACCGGCATGCCCCTGGGATCACCCGCTGTCATCTCGCCACCTTTTACGTTAATGGCAAATTTTTCACTCCCCTGTCCAATTTTTTCTGAAGCCCGTTTGGTTCCTTCGGCCAAGGTCTCAGCCAATTTTCCCTCACGCATGGCGATCTTTCGCGACAATTCCAGGAACGCATCAATGTTGCCAAACCTCAGATCGAGACCGTCGGCGTCATTTTTTGTCAAAATGCCTTTTTCAAAACATTCCATGGCAAAGGCCACCGTATCGCCGGTCCCTTCCACATCCAGTCCGTAGTGATTGCACAGGTTGGCCCACGCGATGACCGCTTCAGGTTCTTTGATGCCGCAGGTCAGAGAGCGCGCGATTGTCTCCCACTCCACCTTGGCAGTGGTGCCTGCAAAAGGACCGGATGTGATCCTATAATCCCGTCGGCATCTGATCGGGCAGGCCACACAGGCTCCCGCCTTGATCTGGTAGTCGCTGCGAAAGACTTCCGGGTCCAGTTTTTGCCAGTCATATTCACCGTAGCGCCAGTTCTCTGCCCCATGGATGCCGTAATTGACCCTGTGCATCATAAAGCGGCAGGTGCCATATTTCGTAGCAGGCGGGCAGTAGGGGTCTACGGCGATGGTGTCCAGATAATCCTGATAGGCGGTTTTAAGCGCACCTAAATCCGCGACACCCACGTCACCTGTTCCCCGGGTGGCGATTGCCTTTAGGTTTTTGGAGCCCATGACAGCGCCCAGACCGCACCGGGCACTGGCCCCCTTGTCAGCCCCATTGTGAAACACCGCCGCCAGCCGGACCTGGTTCTCCCCTGCGGGACCAATGGATACGGTACACATTTCACGGTCGTCTGAATCCTGGCACAACCTGGTGTGGGTTTGAGAGGTAAAAGTACCCCACAGTTTTCCGGCATCACGAAGTTCGACTTGATCATTGTCGATAAACAGATATACGGGTTTCTCTGCCTTCCCCTGGATGATCACGAGATCATACCCTGCCCGTTTTAGCTCCCCACCCCAGGTAGCCCCTGCGTGGCCGTCTCCGTGCATCCCTGTAAGAGGAGACCTTGTTGTAACCGTTGTTCTGCTGGCTGAAGGTGCACCGGTACCATGCAATGCCCCAGGGGAGAAAATCAGACGGTTTTCCGGATCAAAAGGCATTATCTCCGGGGGAACCTCATCATATAAAACCTTGGAGGCAACCCCTCTGCCACCTATATAGAGATCTGATAACCGGGAGTCAAAATCTTCCGTGGTAATAAACCCGTTGGTCAGATCAACTCTCAAAATCTTTCCAGCATAGCTGCTGTTCTTAATGGCCATGGCAACTATCCCCTCTTCTCCAGTTTCTTTTGGATCGGTTCTTCACCCCCCGGCATGTAGCGCTGAGCCTCATCTTCAAAGGCCAGCACTGCGGCAAATCTGCGCCTGTTGTACGCTGCCGTACCCCCGTCGTCCAGGGCTGACAGGACGTTTGAAGGGCAGATGGTCACGCAGACCGGCTCGTCCCCCCCGCACAGATCGCACTTGATGGCCTTTTTGGTGGCCGGGTCAATGGTGATAATCCCATACGGGCAGGCACCTACACAGGCCTGGCAGCCGGTACATTTTTCTTCATCCACCTCGACGATCTTGAGCTTCTCATTATACACGATCGCCTCGAACTCGCAGGCGGCCTCACAGCTTGGGTCTTGGCACTGCTGGCACGTGACCGGGATATCGATGCCCGTACCCAAATCCACCACCCTGACCCTGGAACGGTGTGGGTTAAAACCACCATTTTTTGTCACGGAGCACCAAAGCTCACACAGACGGCATCCGCTACAAATGCCTGTGGCCTCCCCTGGGCGGTTTGTATATACAATGCGTTTTTTCTTTGCCATCGAATTCTCTCCAAGATGAGATTAATTGTAAAACACTAAAAAGAGAAGAGCCTGCAAGTCATGGTCTTTGATTCCCCGATTTACCATTTCGTTCTTTTCGACCGGTCATTTTGTAATACCGTTCCAAACTTGTCAAAAAGTCGGACATGTGTTTTTTCATGGAGGTCCCGGCTTTCCGGGGATTCTTGTCTCTAATGGCCTCAAAGATGGCCTTGTGATATTTTGAAGACCGATCCATCAATCCGGGGATGACGGACAGGGACTCTTGTGTCCACTGCTCCATAAACCCTCGTATGGTAACCAGAAGATGTACCATAAACCGGTTGTGGGAAGCCTTGGCGATCAAAAGATGAAATGCAATGTTTTTTTCAGTGTATCGAATTGCATCGTCCTCTTGTTGCATCTTTGCCATATCCTCGACCAGGGTCCCCATTTCCTTGATTTGCTTCCCTGTGGCTTTAACCGCAGCCAGTTCCGCCGACCCCACTTCAATAATACGCCGGGCCTGGATGAGTTCTAAAGTTGCCCGGTTGTCAGATATCAACGGCGGGATCAGGTGAGCGGAATACAATAAGGCGGCCTTGGCACGAATCACTGTGCCATATTTCGGCCGCTGCTCGATTACCCCCAGTTGATCCAGGATTTGAAGTGCCTCTCGAAGGACAGTACGGCTCACGCCCAGTTGGGCGGCGAAATCATTTTGGTTGGGAAGTTTGTCTCCTTCCTTGAGATCGCCCCGGTCGATCATCCCTTTGATTTCATCTATGACCGAATCCGCCAGTTTTCTTCTGCTGATTGAGATCATTGCTCATTCCTGCAGGACCTGCGATGGTAATATGATAGTACAATAGACCGTGGACACATTCCACCACCCGAAAGAAGATCATCACTTACATCTATAATAAACCTTCGGCCCATAGGGCTTACGGCCGGTGGGAGGACCAGGGTCTCTGTTTTGAATTAAATATGGTTTTCGTTTTCGCTGATGCCCAGGTAGAAGTCCTGCAGATGCTTATTTTGGCGCAATTCCTCAGCGCTTCCCTCAAGCCTGATAACCCCACGCTCGATGACGTAACCGTAATCCGCCGCCTTCAGGGCCATTCTAACGTTCTGCTCCACCAGCAAGAAGGTGAGTTGATGGGTTTTTCGAATATCGGAGATTACGCCGAAAACCTCCTGAACCAGTATGGGTGATAATCCCATAGACGGCTCATCCAGGAGGACCAGCC
>JABMQV010000594.1 GCA_013203065.1 Desulfobacteraceae bacterium
GGTCATTGAAATCATCACATTAGAAACGGAGGTGGAATAATGGCAAAGGTGCTGCTCAAGAATATCGGATGCATGGTGAGTGGCAAGATAGAGAAACCGATTCATCAGGCCGACACCATTTGGGTAGAAGACGGTGTGATAAAGCGGGTGGGGTCCTTTGAGGGGGCGGAAGAAAAAGAGGCCCAGGTGGTTATCGATTGCGCCGGGACTACCGTGACACCGGGTCTGATCGATTCTCACTGCCACCCCGTGCTGGGTGATTTTACACCGAGACAAAACCAGATAGGATTTCTTGAAAGCGAGGCCCACGGCGGCGTCACCACGGTCATCTCTGCCGGGGAGGTCCATCTTCCGGGAAGGCCAAAGGATCCGGCCGGTGTCAAGGCCCTCGCAATCCTGGCAGCGAAGTCTTTTGGGAATTTTAGGCCAGGAGGCATCAAGGTAGAGGGAGGAGGCCTGATCCTGGAGAAAGGCCTTGTGGAGAAAGACTTTGAGGAGATGGCCAAGGAGGGGGTTCGCATTGTGGGGGAAGTTGGACTGGGTTCTGTAAAGACGCCGGAGGATGCGGAACCCTTGGTAAAGCTTGCAAAGAAATATGGCATGACTGTCATGATGCACACGGGAGGGACCTCTATTCCCGGGAGTTCCACGGTCACGGCCGAAGAGGTGATCAAGACAGATCCGGACGTTATCTCCCACATAAACGGGGGACCCACGGCCGTTTCCATGAAAGAGGCGGAGGAACTGGTTAAACGGTCGGCTATGGCCATTGAGATTGTCCATTGCGGCAACCCAAAAGTTGCTGTGGAGGTTGCCAAAATGGTAGTGGCGCACGGTGCCCTTAACCGGGTAATCATCGGAAATGACGCCCCCTCAGGTACCGGCGTGATCCCGTTGGGGATTCTCAGGGTGATCAATCTCCTTGCCGCACTTACTCCCATAAAGCCTGAAGAGGCCATATGCGCGGCTACAGGCAATACGGCACGGATCTATGGATTGAATCGGGGGACCCTTGAAGAGGGCAAAGAAGCGGATCTTGTCGTCATGGATGCCCCCATGGGTTCGGTGGGTGATGATGCCTTATCGTCCCTATCCGCCGGGGATATACCGGGGGTCTCAATGGTCCTGGTGGATGGTGAGATTGTGGTTTCCAAGAGCCGTAACACCCCGCCCCCTGTAAGACATGCCTCTCTGGTGAAGGCATAGGTGTCGATGTAATGAAAATAGATGAAGACAGGTGTTCCGGGTGCGGTATCTGTGTCCAGGATTGCCCGGTGGGTGCCATTCGTCTCAAGGACAAGAAACCCCTCGTAAGAGAGACGTGTACCCGTTGCGCTGCCTGTGTGCGGAACTGTCCTGACGAGGCGTTGGGGCTTGATGAGATTCCACCTCCGGACAGCGCCCAGTGCGATGCCTGTCCTATCTTCTGTTGGATCAAAGAGGGTCATACGGGGGCATGCCAACGCTACCGGAACCAGGGGGGAAGACTCCTACGGATTACGCCTAATCATCCGTTTGAAGAGGTAGAGGAAATTGTCGGGCCGGAGCTGCCCGCCCCTATCCGCCGACCTTTGATTACGGGCATAGGCGCCGGAACCAGTTATCCTGACTGCAAACCGGCCCCATACATTGTCAACACCACCCGAGGCGATGTGGATGTTGTCACAGTGGTTACCGAGGCCCCGCTTAGCTACAGCTCCATCCTGGTGAAGATGGACACCGACCTCCGTGTTGGGGATGAGGGGGCTGCCGTATTGAAAGGAAAGAGAAAGGTGGGGATGGTCACCACCGAGCAATACGGCTCCAAAATGCTCTCCATCGGCGGCGTAAATCTGCTCACCGGCATGGACGGCCTTTTGGTGGCCAGAATGATCACGGATATTGCCAACAGGAAATCTGTGAGACTCAAGATTCAGGATGGCAGCAGACTCGAACTGCAGGTAGGCCGGGCGCCCATCATCGATGGAAGGGCAGCCGACAAGATGAGGGTGGGTTGCGGGAGTGCCACACTGGGCCTGTTTGCCCCCCTGTTGAAGGATTCTGCTGACGAGGTGATCATATTGGATTCCCACCTGACCGGTTTGCTCGGAGAGCACGCAGCCGGGCGTTTCGTTGGTGCAAGGCCTTGTGGTGTGAGGCTCAAGTTCAGGCAGAGCACCCCCGGGCGTTACTTCGGCGATCACGGTGAGGGATGGGGTGGGACCTCCATCACCAACCCCACCGATGTGATCGCCGGGATCGATCCGGAGGTGGGCTGGGTCGGGATGCGCATACTGATCACAGAGACAACCGGAGAGAAGGCCTGCCTGCTCGAGCTGGGTAAGGATGGAAATCTGCGTGAGCTTCCTGTTTCGGGGCCTGCGAGGAAGGCATTGGATGCCATCTCATCCAGTTGTGAGCCCTCCAGGGTCTCCGGAATCTATATGGGAGGAGCAGGGGGAAGCGCCCGAGCCGGGGTGGCAAGTCATCCCATAAAGCTGACCCAGGCAATTCACAAACGAAGGGCCGGTCTTACCATCGGAGGGGCGCCCGCCTTTATTCTTCCCGGGGGGGGGATTAATTTTATGGTGGATGTTGAGAGGGTCAAAACAGGCGCCTTTTATTGGACTCCCACGCCCGCCACCATCTGCCCCATCGAATATACGATGGAACTTCAGGACTATAGAGAGATGGGGGGGCACCTGGAAGTCATGAGGCCGTTTCGTGCAAAGACGCCGGTATCAATCCGTGACTGAGCGTGTAAAGATCCGGGGGTCAGAGGCCCGGCTTTGATTTACCCCAATGGGGGTAAGTTTGCCGGAACTTCATTGGCTCATGGGGTGGTGGAGTACCGGAGTGTTGGAGTGATGATAAAGAACCTTGAACACATAGGATTGATCACACAAAACAGTTGTTGTTTTGGAGAAAATAATCGTTTCCCAAGATGTTCCAATACTCCATTACTCCAACACTCCAATACTCCATGTCAAACCATACACAGGCAGAGCAGTTTTGCTCTGACCCGGTCTAGAGGGCCGGGTTTTCCCTTCTGAATAAAATGGTCTATCATAAGGCAGTCAATATCCTCCAAGACGGAAACGTTCTGGCAGAATATGGCCCCATGAGGCTTGTGATATCTGCTTCGGTGGGAAAGATCCCCCAAAGGGAGCTTGGGCTGAAGGCCGCAGAAGAGTCTTTCAAATATCTCGAAAGGGTGGCGCACCTAAGGAATTCCCTGAGCAAGAGATTGGCCTTGGTGCCAGAGGCTATGGACGACCCTTTGGGGGTCACGATGGTCCGGAGCGTACTGGCGGTGGGGGACATGGACCTTACCCCCATGGCCGCGGTTGCCGGGACCATTGCAGACGCCGTAGCAGATTTCCTCGTTGGCCGGGGTATGACCCGGGTAACAGTGGATAATGGCGGGGACTTGGCCCTAAGGCTCACGGGAGGAGCACCCTTGGCCGTTGGGATACGGACAGACCTGAAGGAGAAAGAGGCTTCCCATGTAATTGCCCTGGAATCGGATAGGGTCTCGTGGGGAATTGCCACCAGCGGGATAGGAGGCAGAAGCCTTACAAGGGGGGTTGCCACCGCCGTAACTATTATTGCCGGCAGAAGTTCGCTTGCGGACGCGGCTGCTACCGCAGTTGCCAATGCAAGTTTTGTGGAAGACCCCCACGTGGTTCAGCGGCCTGCCGTGGAGATAGACCCCCATACGGACATTGCAGGACTCCCGGTGACAGTAAAGGTCGGGACCTTGAGTGAAAAAAAGAAGGGAGTAGCCCTTTCGGGGGCAATGAAAAGGGCTGGAGAGCTGGTGCGAGATGGGACAATCCTTGGAGCACTGGTGGCTGTCCAGGGGAAGGTGACCATGACCGATTTTTGCCGACAGAGGCTGGTCACATAAGAGATAAAGGAGGTTTTTTATGGACGTTATCAAATATGTAACCATCTTGGAGGAAATCCATATGGAAGGGGGACGTAAGATGGACCCTCCAGGCAGGAGGGCCGCTGCAATCGCTGTCATACGAAATCCCTTTGCGGGGCAATACGTTGAAGACCTGTCTCCCCTGATGGATGCGGGGGAAGAACTGGGGGAGATCCTCGGCAAAATGGCCGTTGACGCCTTGGGAATCGAGCCCGAGAGAGCAGAAAGCTACGGAAAAGGGGCCATTGTCGGAGAAGGGGGCGAGCGCGAACATGCGGCGGCAATCCTTCACCCCAAGCTGGGAAAACCGTTTCGTGACTCGGTGGGTGGCGGGAAATCTCTGATTCCTTCAGCAAAGAAGATGGGGGGTATGGGAACAGAGATAGACGTGCCCATCAATTTCAAGGACGCGGCCTTTGTACGTTCCCACTTCGATGCCATGACCGTACGGGTGGATGATGCCCCCAGGTCGGATGAAATCGTGGTGGCGCTGGTGGTTACCGATTGCGGGAGACCCCACCCCCGCATCGGAGGGCTCAAAAAAGAGGACGCCGAGATGGAGGACGGCCTGAGATAGACGAAGGAGATCCGTTCTGGGCAGGCGTAATCAACAAATAAGAGTGGATAACCTGGCACGGTTTCTTCTCTATGTCTTGGGCCGCAAGCCTTACGAATTTGGGCTGGTGCCGGACCCAACAGGGTTTGTGACATTCAGAGAGCTTCTCCAGGCCCTTCACGAAGAGCCCGGGTGGCGATATGTCAGACAATCCCACATCAATGAGGTGCTTCTGGGTAAGAGCAGGTACCTTTTTCAGTCGGAGGAAAAAGGAATCAGGGCAACAGAGACACACTGGGACATGGACATGGAAAACCCGTCAACGCTGGTCCCTGTGATCCTTTATACGGCCGTAAGGAGAAAGGCCCATCCGGTTGTAATGGAAAAGGGCCTGAAATCTCCTGAAGGAAGGTTCCTCATGCTCTCTCCTGAAAGAGATATGGCCTTGAGGATCGGTAAACGCCGGGATCGCGAGCCCGTGGTCTTGGAGGTGCTGACAAGAGGCGCCGGGAGAAAAGGCGTCAGGTTCTTTACCTTCGGGGACCTTTTTCTGAGCGTTGAAGTCCCCACCAAATTTATCTCCGGCCCTCCCGTTTCAAAGGAAGTCCCTGAACATGGAAGGGCGGAGGCCGCGCGGAAAGAAGGGCCTTCCCGGAAGAGGATCTCCGAAACACCGGGCACGTTTGTCCTTGATCCGGGCAGGGACCCTGACCCATACCGGCGAGCAAAAGGGCGAAAGCGGAAAGGGTGGAAAGAGGAGTCCAAAAAGATAAGGAGAGGGAAACGGCGGTGACCAAAAAAAAAATTCTGAGGAGGGATTCGTGATGTGGTCCAAGTGGGCTTTACAGACCGATCTTTATCAACTGACCATGGTGGGGGGATATGTTCTGGAGGGAAAGGAGGAGCAGTGTGCAAACTTCGACTATTTCTTCCGGAAGGTTCCAGACGATGGGGGCTATTGCGTGCTGGCCGGCCTCGCGGATGTCATCGACTATATACAAAATCTGCGTTTTAGTGGAGAAGACCTTTCCTATCTTGAGAATTTGGGAATGTTCTCCAAAGAGGTCCTGGACTACTTGAAGGATTTCTCATTTACCGGAGACCTGTGGGCCATTCCCGAAGGAACCATAGCCTTCCCCCATGAGCCTTTGATCCGCGTAACAGCACCACTGCCGCAGGCACAGCTCATGGAGAGCACGTTGCTCAACATCATGAATTTTCAAACCCTGATTGCCACTAAGGGGGCTAGGGTGCATTGGGCGGCCAACGGGGATCCCGTGATCGATTTTGGGCTCCGGAGGGCCCACGGACCTGACGGGGCCCTTATGGCATCCCGTGCTGCCTACATCGGGGGGGTTGATGCCACCTCCAACGTACTTGCGGGGCGACTTTACGGGATACCGGTCCGGGGAACCCATGCCCACTCCTGGGTGGAAAGTTTTCCACAGGAATTGGATGCCTTTCGCGCCTATGCCAAGGTGTACCCCGATGCTTGTCTTCTCTTGGTCGATACCTATGATACACTTCGGAGCGGGGTGCGTCATGCCATTCAGGTGGGAAGGGAGTTGAGGGAAAAAGGCCACGAGCTGTGGGGCATCCGTCTTGACAGCGGAGACCTGGCCTATCTGAGCAAGGAGGCCCGTCGTATGCTGGATAAAGCAGGGTTTCCGAACGCCTCCATCGTGGCCTCAAGTGATCTTGACGAATGGATCGTGGAAACTCTCAAGAGACAAGGGGCGCGCGTGGATATCTGGGGAGTCGGCACAAGGCTTGTCACCGGGTTTTCATGCCCCGCCCTGGGTGGGGTTTACAAGCTTACGGCCCTGGATGAAAAAGGGGAGCGGATGGTTCCTAAGATCAAACGATCCGATAATCCAGAGAAAATCACCAACCCTGGCGTCAAAAAGGTGGTAAGAATGTATGATAAGAAGGGACGGATGAGGGGGGACGTTCTTTTTAGGGAGGGAGAACAAATCCCCAAGGAACGCTCTTTTCGAGCACATCATCCGATTTTCCCCCATGTGTTCAAGACCTATACAAAGCGTTTCGAGATGGAAGAACTCATGGTACCCGTATTTCGAAAAGGGGAACTGGTGTATGAAAGCCCCTCGGTGCACCAAATTCGTGAATCCACGCTGAGCAACCTGAAGAAACTTGATCCCGCCTACAAACGTTTCCGAAATCCTCACAGATACCACATCAGCCTCAGTCCTTCGCTTTTTAAGATCAAAGGACGTTTGCTGCAACAGGCCTCGGAGGGAGAAATGGAGGCGCTGGATTCGTGAGCCCCGCCAAGGCTATTCCATGTCCGAAAGGATTATTCGTTATTTCTCAATAGGTTCAGAGGTGATAACAGGGAAGGTTTGGAGTGGGGCTCGGTATATCGGCCAAGCACCCACATACCCTTCTCCACCCGCTCTGCGAGTATCGAAACAAGCTCGCCCTCGGAATCGGATGACCGAGTAAAAAGCACGGGAAGATAATTGTCACTGGTGCCCTTCATTATCTGCTTTTCCTTTGAATGCCACTTCTCGGGGAGGACCAGGAACTCCCTTCCGAGGCAGCTGTGATAAAATTCAATTTTCTTGTCTTGGCCAACCTCCCGCATGGTTGCGGCCCTTTTCTTGATGACATCCGTATCGAGTTTCCCATCAAAGGCGCAGGCCGGGGTCCCGGGGCGGGGTGAAAAGGGAAAGACATGGAGATACGATACGGGCAGGTCCCTGATGAGTGACACGGTGTCTTGGTGAGCGGCAGGTGTCTCCCCGGGGAATCCAGCCATGATGTCAATGCCGATGGCTGCAAGGGGAATCAAGCGGTGAATATGTTTCACAAGTCTAACAAATGTGAGGGTGGTATACTTTCGGTTCATCCTCTTTAGCACGCCGTTATCTCCGCTCTGAAGAGGGATGTGAAAGTGCCGGCAAAGCCATGGTTCGGACGCAACCAGCTCTATTAGATCGCGGGATATCTCGTCCGGTTCGAGTGAACTCAACCTGAAACGCAGGGGGAAATTTTCCCTGCCTATCCTCCGCAACAGGCGATAGAGGGTTATCTCTTTTTTGAGGTCTATGCCATACTTTCCAAGGTGAATGCCCGTGAGAACGATCTCCTTGTGCCCCGCTTTAGCCAGGGACTCGATCATGGGAAGGACCTTCTCCGGCGAAAGGCTTCTGTAAGGCCCCCTGGAGATGGGGACAATGCAATAACTGCAAAAGGACTCACACCCGTCTTGAATTTTCAGATAGGCCCTGGTCCGGTCCGGGAACCGCTCGATGGGGAGGGCTTCAAATGACATCCCGGTCTCAAATGGGGTTGAAAAGACGATTTTTTCTCCTGACCTTTCCGCCTCCCACAAAAGCTCTGGAAGCTGGCCTTTCTTGGTGTTGTCCGCTATGAGTGCCACACCGGGTATTCTGGATAGTTCTTCAGGAAAACTCTGTGCATAGCAGCCAATAGCGGCAACCGTGGCGTTTGGATTCTCCCTGATGGCCTTTCGGACGGCCTGTCTGGATTGGTGCGAGGCCCGTTGGGTGACGATGCACGTGTTTACGATCGCCGTATCGGCACATTCCGCACTCCCGGCCTCGCGCCATCCGGCGTTAAGCAGCCGTTCCTTGAGGTAGGCGGTTTCGTACTGGTTAACCTTGCAGCCAAGGGTTGTGATCTTGAATGATTTGCGCATTTTTACAAACGGAAAAGGTGATGAATAAGCATGTCAGGGACAAAATTGAGGCTGTTTTGAGAAGATGTTAGCGGGAAGTTATCAGTTGAGAAGACCTCTATTGAATCTTACCTTCATGGCCCGGGCCGGACAAGCTGAGACACACAACTCACAAGCGCTGCAACTATCTCCGTCAAAGAGGACCTCCATCTCCGGCCGTTTTATGTGTAGGGCTCCCGTGGGACATACGGCTGTGCAGGCCCCGCACTGGAAGCAGGTCTCTTCGTCACGCTTGATATCCTGTCCGATGCTTTCGACCTTGACGCCGAGACTCTTTAGATAACGAACACCTCTCTGAAAATTCTTGCGGTGCCCGCTGAGTTCGAGCACCATAAACCCCTCCTTTCGGGGGTAGATGGTTGCCTTCAGAATGTTGAAAGAGAGGTCAAATTTCTTGACGAGATTTACGGCTATGGGCTCGTTGACGATCTTTTTTGGAAACCTCAATGAAAGCATCTTCGAATACATGGTCCAATCCTCCTTTCAATACCGTCAGCCCTCTCTCTTACTTCCCAGGCTTTATCTTTTTCATGACCCTTTCAAATCCGGGCAACGCCTTATCAATCACATCCTCTGAGACACAGTAGGCGATTCTAAAATGACCGGGCCCCCCGAAACCCCTACCCGGCACGGTGAGTATGTTTTCATCCTGAAGGGCAGATACAAAGGCCACATCATCTTCAATGGGAGTCCTTGGAAAGAGGTAAAAGGCCCCGCCTGGTTTTATGAAATCATACCCGAAAGTGGCCAGCGAGTCACAGAGCAAGTCTCTTCGGCTCTGGTATACGGAGATATCCACACTTTCTTCAAGCAGGAAGGGGATGGCCCTTTGCATCAACGCCGGCGCATTGACATAGCCAAGGACCCTGTTTGAAAGAACCATTCCTGCGATGATCATGGCCTTATCCGACATCTCGGGATTTACGGCCGCATAGCCAATCCTTTCCCCCGGCAGGGAAAGGTCTTTTGAAAAAGAGGTCAGAACAAAACTCTCGTTATAAAGGTCAAAGATGCTCGGAACCGAAATTCCGTCATAAATGATCTTCCTGTAGGGTTCGTCTGAAATCAGGTAGATGGGTTCCCCCAACTTCTGGCTGTGAAGGGTCAGCACCTTTGCCAGCTCTCTTAGTTCCCCTTCCTGATAGACATTCCCTGTGGGGTTATTGGGGGAATCTATGAGGACGGCCTTTGTCCTCTCTGTGACGGCA
>JABMQV010000595.1 GCA_013203065.1 Desulfobacteraceae bacterium
AATTTCCGCCTTCCCCTCCGGGGCGTAGGCCCTACGGGCCGGAGGCTTGATCTTGAAAAAACTATCTCATTCTCGGACAGCCTCCTGGAATTCGCAACGATTCGATTTCCGGTCTATCCTGGGAAAAAATCAGATTACAGAACCGGAACATCAATCGCTTTGAATGGCGGGTTTTGCCGAGGGGCTGCGATTGACAAAGATCATTCCCAGACTGACCAGTGTCAGGGCAACAAGAAGATTCATGCTGATGACCTCACCCAGGATCAGGGCCCCGCTCAGGAAAACACCAAAGATCGGCGTAAAAAAAGAGAAGGCGTGAAGGAGGCTTACGGGATAACGATGTATGAGTTCAAACCAGAGGAGGTAGCTCAGGAAAGCCACGATGATGCACTGGTAAAAGACCGAGAAACCCGTAGCGAATGAAAACCCGGATATAAAGGGACCTTCCAATAGTACACTCATCAGAAACAACGGGGGGATGGAAAATAGGACCTGATAAAAAAGGGTCTGCAAAGGAACTGTTCGGTGGGCCAGGAATTTTTTTACATAAAGTGTTGTAAGCCCCCACAAAGCCCCCGCCCCAAGGGCCATGAGATCACCGCGCAGGGTGCCCAGGGAAAAGGGGCCCACGTCTTTTATGAATAGGACCACCACCCCTGCAAAGGCCAGGATAAGGCCGGCGGCCTTCCAGGGATTCAGCCGGTCCCCTTTCAGGAAAAAATGGGCCCCCAAGGCGACTAAAAAGGGAGCAGAGTAAACCAATACATAGGTTCGGGATGCCAGGGTATATTCGAGTCCCACATAGATCAAACTAAATTCGGAGCCAAAGAGGAGCCCAACCACTATCCCATGGATCAGGACAGTTCTGGAAGGGAAGAGAACAACTCCCTTTGCCCGTATCCAGATGTAAAGGCAGATGCTGGCCACAAGAGACCGGAGGCCCGCCATGAACAGGGGTGCAAAGTCGTTCGCCCCGATCTTTATGGTGGCCATGTTGGCACCCCAGGTCAGGGATAGAAGCAGGAGGAGCGCAATGGGTTTCCAGCGAAGCTGTGTTTGGTACACGGTGGTACCTACGATGGGAGGTTGTCCGATTATTTCGACGACCCGTTCCTTTACAGGTAGGGAGCACTTCTTACTTCCCCAAATAGAGTTCCTTTGCGTGATAGGAACTCCGCACAAAGGGCCCACTGGCCACCTCGGAGAAGCCCATTTCAAGTGCGATCTCTCTCCAGCTATCAAATTCCTCCGGAGGAATAAATCGCTCAACCGGTAAGTGCTCCTTTGAAGGCTGAAGATACTGGCCCAGGGTAAGGATATTGCATCCCACCTCGAGGAGGTCTTTGAGGGTCTGACGGAGTTCTTCGGTGGATTCTCCCAGTCCCGCCATCAGACCCGATTTGGTGGAAATGCCGGGCGCATATTCTCTTGCTCGCCTTAGCAATTCAAGCGAGCGCGCGTAGGCTGCCTCCGGCCGAACCAAAGGGTAGAGTCTGGGGACCGTTTCGAGGTTGTGGTTGAGCACATGGGGCCTGGCCGCCAGGACCCTCTTCAGTGCAGCCGGGCTGCCTTGAAAATCGGGTACCAGCACCTCCACACGGGAATGGGGCGCCCTTTTGCGGATCTCTTCAATTGTGTTGGCAAAGTGGCCTGCCCCGCCATCGGAGAGATCATCCCGGGTGACCGAGGTGATAACCACGTAGCCCAACCCCATATCATCCGCAGCTTTGGCGACCCTGGCCGGCTCTTCAGGGTCGGGGGGGGCCGAGGGACCCTGTTCCACGGCGCAGAAACCGCAATTGCGCGTGCACCGGGGGCCCATGATAAGAAAGGTGGCGGTCTTGCTGGAGAAACACTCCCACAGGTTGGGGCAATGGGCCTCCTGGCATACGGTGTGAAGACGACTCTCACTTAGTGAGGCCCTGACCTTTTCATAAGCGGGCCCACTTGGAAGCCTCCGGGTTAGCCAGGGGGGTTTCCGTGTATGTATTTTTGGTTCCTTGTTCATCATAACAGGAGGGTCCCACAGATTTCGATATTCGGATTTGGTCTGAACATGATTTTTCTTTCAGGCGCTAACTATCTATTTTTGCAAACATCCCTGTCACGCAAGTGTAGACAATAGGCGGAGAATAGGCAAGAAAAACCGCGCTAAACCGAAATCCTTGACGCCCTCACCGAGGGTGTTGTAATGAACAACGGCTGGGGACCGCAGCGTATCCTGGGAGAAGGAAAACAGGTCACCGGCGTTGAGTTCAAACGGTGCATGTCGGTGTTTGATGAGACGGGAAGGTTCA
>JABMQV010000596.1 GCA_013203065.1 Desulfobacteraceae bacterium
AACCGGTTCCAGGCTCAAGGTCTTTGAAGACCCGAACGACGCGGCAAGTGGTGCCGACATCCTTTACACCGATGTCTGGGTCAGCATGGGAGAAGAAGAGGAAAAAGAGGCAAAATTGAAGGCATTTCAAGGGTATCAAATCAATGCTGAACTCCTTAAATTGGCGGATAGTGATGCGTCCGTGATGCATTGTCTGCCGGCCCACAGGGGGATGGAGATAACGGACGATGTCATGGAAGGCCCCCAGTCCATCGTCTGGCAACAGGGTGAAAACAAGATGCATGGGGCCGCCGGCATAATGGACTTCATTCTGTCATGAGCATTAGGACCAACCGGTTGACTCACCGCCTTCAGTGGCAATCAAGATAAAAGCCATAATGCACGGCTCGGTCCCGCGATTTTCCCAGTTGTGGATGGTTCCTCTCTGTATCACCACATCACCTGATTTCAGATGCACCTCTCCTTCATCTAATTGCATCCAAAGTTCTCCAGCCAGCACTATCGCGTAATCGATGGTGTCTGTGCGATGCCAGCGCTCGGTCACTCCAGGTTCATATCGACAAATGCGAAAAACCGATCCATTGGCTAAACTCGTGCCAAGTTCCCACGTATTGGGATCATCATCTGCCAGTTGAACAGGCAGGCGGTCGGTAGCCCATAACGGAACCTGTTCAAACCCCGCCCTGCCGGGTTGGCTCTCGATTTCCCTGTCCCATTTAAGCATGCTCTTGCCGTTTTCATCAGTTCCAGTCACCACTCGTCTGATTTTCATAACATTTCAACCCTTTCCGGATGGATCCGTAGCTTGGTCTTCCTCCTTCATTCTTGTCTCTCCTTATCTCCCATTATACAAGGAGTCGTGGTTGACTCACAAGGTGAATTTTTCTATATTTAGAGTCTGAGAAGACAAGTTCTTCGCACTGCAAACCCTGTTTATATTTTCCTAAAGAGTTCGGAACATGAAAAACAACATCCTCGTCTCCTATTCACCGGATAGAGAGGAAAAGAAGATTTACCAGGAGGTCCTGAAAGACCTGGCTCATATTAACTACCTGCCAAGCTCGCCCCAAGATGAACGAATTAGAATGCTCACTTCAACTGATGTTATTATCGCCCTAAGTTTTTCTCAGAAAGAAATCAGCCATGAGGAGATATCCCATATAAAGAAAGCTCGTTTCATCCAGCTTGTGTTTGCAGGAGCTGACAACATCCCCTTTGAACTTATCCCCGAAGAAACCTTGCTGGCCAGTAATGTGGGAGCGTTTGCCAAACCCATCGCGGAGCATGTGTTGGCCCTGGCCCTTGCCTTGGCCAGAGAGCTTTTGCCGCGATACAAATTGCTTTGCGAAGGTGAATTTGACCAAACCGGCTTTTATCGAAAACTTAGCGGTGGAATTTGCGGCATTATCGGCTTTGGCGGAAACGGCGTCGAGATTGCTAAAACCATGCAGGCTGTGGGCATGAAGGTATACGGTATAAATCGTAGCGGAAAAACAGATGCCGACGTGGATTTTATCGGGAATGTCACGGAAACGGAGAAAGTTTTGCAGGATTCGGATGTGGTTGTCGTGACAACGCCCTTGACCCGGAAAACCCGAAATTTGATAGGCAAAAGAGAGCTGGAATGGATGAAACCTGATGCTATTTTGATTAATGTGGGCCGGGGCGATGTCATTAATCAGAAGTCCCTCTATGAACACCTAAAATCAAACCCGGATTTTCGTGCCGGAATCGACACCTGGTGGTCCGAACCATCTAGTCACGGTGAATTCAAACTCGAGTACCCGTTCTTTGAATTGCCAAATCTGATGGGATCACCCCACATGGCGGACCATGTACCGGATTCGATGCCCAATGCCACCAGAAAAGCCTTGGAAAATGTGATAAATTACCTGGACGGAAAAGAAGTTAGAGGTCTGTTGAAGCGTGAAGATTACCTGGGCTGATCTATGAAACCATATGAAAGGGCTATGTGATATATCAAACAAATGATCTAACTAGTTGATATTATTGACCTGTCATTTTGCCAATTCCCTATATTTGGCCATAAATTGCAGATAAACAGTAGAAAAAGGTAGACGCCGGCGCACCATGTTCATTTACCGTGGATACCCTCAAAGATGCCCGCAATCTTACCGCGACTGCCCTTTACCGAGGATCTTAGATAACAATCCCATAGGCCTGCGGCTCATCTTCATAATCCAATTAGCAAGTCAAGCTCTTATGTCAATTTGGGAATATACAGATCATGGGCAATATACCAAAAGCTATGTCAGATCTGAGATATGGAATCAGATATCTCAGGTCTACTCGATTTGGCCGAATTGATGATATCACAATTTTTAAC
>JABMQV010000597.1 GCA_013203065.1 Desulfobacteraceae bacterium
TGCGTTTTCCAAACTGATAATTTATAAAAACACTGAATGGGAATGGATAATTTCTCATGGATTTACCCATTTTCATCAAGTATCACCGTGGCCCTCCGCGGTTCGAAGCAACAACAAGGTCTTGCACTCACGATGCGCACGCCGCTTGCCCTGAGAGGCCCCACCTTGATAAAAGACCCGAGCGCCGTTGTATCGCCGCCCAATCCAAGGGGCCCCACCCTGGTCGCATTGATCAATTCCGTTACCTTTATTTCCAACGGGCTCTGTCTGTTTAAATTCCCCTCTTTCATGGCCTCAAGCATCAGGGCGGAGGCCTCCATGTGGGTTCTCCCGATCCCTATGGCGGGGACGCTGGGGGTACACCCCAGGCTCTTCACCTCCGTGGTCAGCCACCGGGCTGCTTCCTCCACCACACGATCCATGCTCCGCACGTGGAACACGCGATAGGTCTTGGCCCTGATCTCCGGTCCCCCTCCCAACAGAAGCACCGTGATCTTGAGCCTTGCCCCCGATATTGATTTTACGGTAACGGGGGCCAGGGCGAGCTTCCCCGGATCCTGAAAAAGCCCCCTGGATTGCTCCACCCTTTCCACATCATTGCCTTTCACCGCCATGGGCCTGCCCGGCATCGTCCGGAGTCCCTGCACGACGCCATCCTCGACGGCCGACAACCAGCCCCTGGGAAGCTTTGCGTCTCTGCCGATCTCTACAATGGCATGAGGAATCCCTGAATCGTCACAAAGAGGGGCCTTGATCTTTTTAGCGATTCGGGCATTTTCCAGGATTCTCTCGAGGACCCACCTGGCATTTCGGTTCCTCTCCCTCTCAATGGCCCGTTGATAGGCCCTACGTTGATCGGCTCGAAAGGTGGTCCCCGCCTTTACCAGACAATCCCTGACCGCTTCCTCAATCTTCTTTTTGGTCAGCATGGTCAATCTCTGCTTTACGCCTGTTCCATGAAGATGCTCTTTCCATGGGCAATTGCAATGATTGCCGGAAGGCCCTTTACCCTCAGTTCATAGAGGGCCTCCATCCCTTCCTCCCTGAACGCCGCCACCCTTTGCTCCACAATTTTATCGGCAAACAGGGCACTCACCGGCGGCGTAATGGCAAACAGGGCATTATTTTCCGCCAACGCCTTGGCCGTATCCCTGGAAAGGGCGCCCTTACCGAGATGGATCTTCACCCCTGCCCTTGAGAGGGTAGGGATACTGCCCTCAATCTCTACCTTGCTGCTCGTGGTGGGCCCGATTCCGGCAGGGCTAACCGCTGAGTGGAAGATGACGGATCCCTTCAAATTCACTTTGATCCCATCCAACCTGTTATCCAAAAACAATTTAGCCAGCCTCGGTAAAACCGCATCCCTTCCGCAGTAAATGCTTCCTTGGATTTCTATCTGGTCCCCGATTTTCAGGGTATGGATCACCTCATCATCAATAGGGGTAGTCACAGTGATAATCCCCGTGGGCCTTTGCGATCGCTTCATACGGCCTCACCCTTTGTCGCCTGAAACTCGCTGAATCTTCTTTTGAGTTCATCAAGATCAGACGATTTCAATGTCTCGATCTCCTTTTTGTATTTGCCATCCGTGATGTTCTCCAGTCTCTCCTTCAGATGGGCGGCGGGAAGGATCGAATATTTTCCATATATCCGCCGGATGAGCAGGGCCACATTGAGCGGAGAGATCTCGGCGGGGCATCTGGCCGCGCACATGCCGCACATAATGCATTCAATGGAGAGTTCAACCACCGTTTTGAAATCTCCCCGCTTAGCAGCGGCCATGGTGTTCATGACTTCCAACCCCATGGGGCATGCCTTTGTACAGGTATTACACGCCACGCATCGCATCAGCTCGGGATAGGCCTTGATGACCGCGGTATCGTCGGGAACCACGGTCTTTATGGAATAAATGGCCTTGTTCGCAGGAGTGTAGGGGAGCTGGACCAGGTTCATCTCCGGCTCAACCACGGTTTGACACGACAGGCCCACCTTCAGCTTGTAGTCACCCTTTTGTCTGTACACCGTAACGCAGGCCCCACACACGCCACCCCGGCAACCACACCCTCTGGTCAACCTGTAACCTGCAAACTCCAAGGCCTTCAAGATGGTCAGGCCTTTGGGGATCTCATATTTTCTCCCCATCACATAGACCGGTATCATGGTAATGATACCATCCAACATCTTTACCCTCCTTAACGCCCTTTGGTGTGCTGAACCCCAGTGAGGGCTTTCTCAAAGCGATAATCCGGCAGGAGCAGAGGGGAAGTGCGTTTGGTGTCTATCCTCGCCTCCCTCACTGCCTCATTGTGTGCCCTCACGTGGTGCAGGCTCAGCTCTCCGATCTTCGTCTCTTTCATCTTTTGTGCGGTTCGAGCCCCCGTGCGTCGGCCGAACACAAAAATGTCCACCAGGGAGTTCGCCCCCAACCGGTTATGTCCGTGAACACCCCCGGATACCTCTCCTGCCATGTAGAGGTTGGGAATCTGAGTCTCTCCGTACTTGTTGATTTGAACCCCGCCGTTCTGATAATGCTGTGTCGGGTAGACCAGGATGGGCTCTCGTGTCGGGTCGATGTCATATTTCTTGAACCGTTCGTAGATACCTGCAAAGCGGGTGAGGAAAGTCCCTTCTCCTCCGATCCTATCTATAATCGGAGTATCCAACCACACCCCAACCATACCCGTTGGCGTCAAGGCCCCTTTGCCTCTCTCTCCGCACTCACGGATGATGGCGGCAGACAGGGCATCTCTCGTCTCAAGACGATTCGCAAAGACCTCCCCGTCCGAGTTGGTGACCTGAGCCCCTTGTGCCCTCAAGGCCTCGGAGATGAGGAGCCCCAACATCTGCTCGGGCCATGCCACCCCGGTCGGATGGTACTGAATATATTCAATGTACAAAAGCTTCGCCCCGGCCCGGTAGGCCATCACAAGCCCATCCGCGGTGGCCCCGTAATGATTGGAGGTCGGAAAGCCCTGGGGATGGAGTCGCCCCATGCCACCTGTGGCCATGATGGTGTTCTTGGCCTCTACGACAATATATTGGTCGGTGTCAAGATTCAGGAGGACAGCACCCGAACACCTCCCCTTGTCATCTAGAATGAGCTCAACAGCCGGGCTGAATTCAAGAACGTTGACCTCGTTGTTACGTAATTCATCACAGAGAACCCGCATAATCTCTAATCCGGTTAGATCTTTGATGGAGTGGGATCTTTTTCTGGAATGTCCGCCGGGCATATGCGTAAAGTAGGAATTGTCAGGATGGCGATCAAAATTGACACCCAGCCCGGTAAGCCATTCAACGATGAATGGGGCATCCGTGACCAATGCATCAACCAGTTCCGGGATATTCTTCCCTCTCCCCCCCACCATTGTATCAACATAGTGAATGACAGGGGAATCCTCAGGCAGTGTTGCTGCACCGATACCCCCCTCTGCCATGAGTGTATTGGAATCTCCCATCCTCAGTTTAGTGACCAGCAATACCTCTGCCCCATTCTCTTTGGCCGTCAATGCAGCGGTTACGCCACCGCCGCCGCCACCGATGACCAGGACATCGGTCCTGTAATCGACCCTTTCAAGATCAACTTTGTCAGGATCCAACCTGCTTTTAGACTCCAGCAGTATCGCCAGTTCATTGGGGGCCCGCTCCCCTTTGTTAGGCCCTATCTTGAGCGCCCTTTTCGCACTCGTAATGAAATCCGGATGGCAGCGTTCAAGCAATGCCGTCTTTTCAGAAAAATTGAGTTTTGGATATTCAAGGCCTGCGTTCTTGTTTCTTGAGGCCTCAACCTTCTTTATAGAAGGCTTCATCTCGACGGGATAGGCCATCGGTTGGTCTCCTAAATATCACCAGATTGGTTTCATCGTAAGTTCTCAATAAACTCGGGTAACGGTCATTAGCTGTTCCCGATTTAACTTGATAATTCCCTTACCGCCTCAGATGGACTACAGGGAGGCTAACGCAGGCGCGGACAAAACAAATTTGCGCGCAACCTTTACTCCGGGTGGTCAAGGAATTGGTCTGCCCACTCAATGCCCAGTTCGACCAGTCGTCCATAGGTTGGCACACCCCTTTCGTTCCACCCCAACATCTGGTAATAAA
>JABMQV010000598.1 GCA_013203065.1 Desulfobacteraceae bacterium
CGCCAACTCAGTTTGGGTAGTCACTTCATCCAACACAAATTCAGCAAAATTCGATTCGGCCTGTTCATCGCGAAATCCCTCATCATAGGCATTTTCAACAAGGCCATCGATTGTTTCAAAATTCTCTTCGTATCCGATCTCCTCATTGTAGTCTTCATACCCGATGTCATCGTTGTACTCTTCTAACTGCTCAAAATCTTGGTTTTCGTTCTGTTCCATCATGACTTATTTACCCCTCTAATCGAAAATAGTTAAAAAGAGACTTAATAGGCCTGAATATCGTTTTGCTGACATAAATTGCTAAACAACCGGCGATAAATATTCTGCCGACACAGACATGCCCAGCTACAAATAAAGTAGTGTCAACAAAAAGGAGAAGTTTAATAGATATTTCACATTTCCTTGGTAATGAGGAAAAACCTATGTGCACAAAAAAAAGGGTAGCTCAAAAAGAACCACCCCAATCAAACCATAAATCATCTAAGCTATAAATACGACAGCAAACCAGGTTATCAAACTGATATCACAACAAATTTAATGAAATTTGATACTGACCGACATGGCAGATAACTCAGCTTTTAGGTGGTGATGAATCTTTGATATATCCAGATGGTACTTCTGGAGCACATGAAGCTTATCCGAACTTATCACGGCTCTCCCATCGCTGATATTGGGAAGAAAAAAACCATCTAAGACCTTCACGTCCTGCTCATCTTTCGAGAACAAACCATCACCATACAAGTCAAGAATCTTAACGCTGTTTCCTCTCAAGTCTGATTAGGTCACCACCCAAACACTCCACCAAAGCCTCGCCATACAACTTCGCCAGCCATGTGATGGTAGTGCAGGGGAGGGCATTCTCCTGTGAGGCGATGGTCGGCAGAACCGGAGCAACTATTGATGGCGGTGTAGAAAGAACGCAAAAGGTCCCCAAGGATGGGACCTTTTTTTGTTAGAACCTGAGCAGCCCTGCCTGACTCCAGGGAAAGGCTTTTGCAGCCCATCCGATCGATAAGCTCTTGTTTAACCTTCCGAATGCTGCAAGAGTAGGTTCCGCAGCCTCAAACGAAATTTCATTCAAATTGAATTGAACCGCGACGCTCCGGTGAAACACTCTCCGCTGTCCTTTGGGATTTCAGGCCAGGGACGCGAAGTCTTTTTAATTGATGGCTCGACAAGATTGTCGAGGAATAACGCTCTTTGTCGAGCACACAAAGGTACATGTCTGGGATAACCGGTTGATATTTGAGCTGTTTACTTTGTGGCACGGTTCCTGCTTTTAAAAACGGGAAAACGCGGCAGGAAAGAAGGTCGATCAAACAAGCGCCGACATGTGATATCCAGAGAAGGAGGAAATATTATGAATAAAGAGAGCAAAGTAGCTGTACTGGTGGGTATAGGTCTCGCCACAGTGTTTGGACTCGGTTGCGGCATAAGCTGGGCCGCGGGGTGCCGGGACAAGACGCAAGGGGCTCCCACAGGAGTCTGATGAATTGCATTTCAGATCATGCCCCGATCATTTTGGCCCGCGGCGGGAGAGGCCGCGGTGGCGGGGGGAATGGCGCTGGCAGTGAGGAAACCGGAGGGGGAGGAGGTGATAATTCTGGTAGCAGGCGCGGATACGGCGCGCAGGATGGCACGGGGTACGGCGACTGTGACGGCAGTGGACCAAAAGGAAAGGGTCGCGGAAGCCGGACAAATGAGTAGAAATGAAGTATTTTTCTTGCAAATCATAAATCAATAAAAGGAGAATCAAGTCATGAGAAAAGTTTTAACGAGCAGTGTCATCGTATTAATGGTGTTTTTCTTAAGTGCAGGGATAGGTTTGGCTGGAAACGGAAAAGGCGGCGGCAATGGTGCGGGAAATGGAACCGGTCCGATCCACGACATTTTCGCGGGAACGCCGTTTACATACACAGGTGACGTGGCCTCCCTCGTTTCCGGCCAGGGTTTGTTGCTGGCGCTTTCCGACGGGACGAATGTCACTATTTACGGGATTGGTCCAGTGCGTTATTGGGAGTCATCGGGTGTAGATCGACCAACCGTGGGTGACACAGTAAAAGCAGACGGGTATGCTGTCGACTACAATGGAGAAGTGCGCAACATTGCAATGAGCATAACGGTCGGTACGGACACAGTGCAGCTCCGTGATCCTGTAACCGGCATGCCCCTGTGGCGAGGCAAGGGACCGAGATAGAATCAACGACAATTCACAGCCGCAGCACTTTGGACGTGAAACGACGTTGAGGGTGATGGGTGACAAGAGGACAGGGCCCCTTGACAGGGGCCTTTCCTTTTTCTGCTGTTGGGTGTATATCAAATGAGGGGAAGGTATCCACTATCTTGAGGTCGAAAATACCTAATTTGAAAATTTTCAGCGGTAGAACGTCTGCTTTCCGGAAACAGCCTGCCCGGCACAGGCTGTTTGTCCGTTTGCTTTCAGGTATGGGGGCGGCTGCTTTTTTCTGTTTCGCTCTGATGGTCCCCTATTCGGAGGCCGTGGATCTCTTAGCTGAACTGACAGCCGGGTACGATTCCAACCCGGCCTTAAGCGATCCGTCAGATGGCTCGGGGTTTTCTGTCTATGGCCTCGGGGCGGGGCACGTGTTTACTCTCTCAGAGGACCTGGCTTTGGACCTATCCGTTGAAGGAAGGTATCAGGACTACTGGAGCGTGGGAGACAACTACCGAGTGCAGGCGGGGACAGCGCTCTCTTACGTCCTGGCAGAGGGAAGGTTCCTCCCCTCTCTGATAGGAGAGGTGGCCGCCTACCGCGACGCGCTCATAGAGGCAGACGAGCGCAACGAGGCCATGGTCGGTATCCGTGCGGACTGGATCGTTTCGAACAGGTTAACATTGGGTTTTGAGCAGACATTCCGGTGGCTCGGTTATCTGAACTGGGCCAAGCCCTTTTCCGGAAAAGGCCAGGGCCGGCAGGTCGATAACGGCGGAAAAGGTGGTAAGACTTTTTCAGCAGCGTCCCGGCCTGAGGGGCAATGGGCTCTGCCACCGCTGGACCAGGGCCCCAGGAAAGAGAACGGCCAGCTCAACAAGCTATACCCACCGAGAAACAATCGTCTGATGGTGACGGGCGTGGGTCTTGATATCTTTATCCTCCCTTCGCTGACCGGCCGGGTGTATGCGGCCTATGGAGACCTGAATTCCTCTCTGGACATGGAGTCGTTCAGAGAGATCCAGTCCGGAGTGGCGTTTTCGTGGGTGCCGGCGACCCAATGGCGGGTGGGGGTTGAGGGAGTGTGGTACCGAACGGAATATTATAGTGTCCCGCAAAACATAACGTGCGTGAGACCCACCAACATCACCTGGTCCTCCGGGGTCCAGGTCAGCAGGTTCTGGGGCGATTTTGAACTCTTCGGACAGGTTGGATGGAAGTCAGGAGACGCCCCTCTCGATTATGAATCGTATACCCAAACGGTAATCCAATGCGGACTATCCTACTCTTTCTGATACTCGCCGCAATAAACGGGTTGCTCACGAATGCGTTAGCAGAGGATCTTTTTGTAGGCCGGGTCCTGTCTGTGGACCGGGAGAGAGGTAAGCTTTCTGTGGCGCTCATTGAAGGTGGGGACAATCTTGACAACAGAGAAAATGCGGGAAAAAACATAAATGTTACCATACCTTCAGAGCGATTGCCGAAATACCTGTTGCCGGGTAGTGTTGTAAGGATATGGGGGGGCCTTATCCGAGAGACAGGGGCACTGAACGCCACACATCTTCACGCCCTTGGGCATGGCGTGTATGGAAAAGACCCGACAGGGGTGAGACGGCGTATCGGGAAGAGTCGCGGTCAGTACGGCGGCCGGGGAGGTGGCAAGGGCCGTGGAAGAAATTAAACGCAGGCTCCCACTCTGGGTGGCCAACCTGTTTGTCTTTGTCTTTTTATTCTGTGCGGTGATGGCATATTTTCTGTGGCAGGTCCACCAGGCGAGAAATGACTTCTTGACCCATGTCCGGGAAAATGCGGTCCTGGTGGCAGAGATAATTCAGCTAAGTGCGCGTGGAAGTGTCCTTTCGAGAAGGGCAGCAGAGGAAATCTTGGAGGGCTTTTTGGGCAACACGGCTCGTTTTGTAGACTATCTGGATAAGGTGGAACCCTTTAAGCCCGAAGAGCTGGCCTCCTTTTCCGAAGAGGCCGGACTCGTGGGGATCAGCATACAGAAGATGGGGAAAGAATATGTTGAGGGTCCGCCGGGATGGCTGCAAAATTATCCATCAGGGTGCAGGCCAGCACCGAAGCTTGAACATCTCGCGAGGGAGAATCTTTATCTTTTCTCGTTGGCGAGGGAGGCGGGTCCGGGGTGTGTTACCGTTGGGGTCACTGACACCCAGATCAAAATTATGCAGGAGCACTTGGGGCTGGAGAATGTGATCAGAACCATTTCGGGAATTCCCCGCATGAGATATGTGAAACTGGAAACGCCTTCCGTAATTAGAAAAGACCTGCCGGACGAGCCTGCCATAACCATGATAGATAACGGCGACCTCAAGATTGCGGAAGCCCGTATGCCGATGGAGGGAAAAGAGCTTGCCGTGGCATTGGACGCCGGGTACCTTCACCGGGCCATCGGGCGTCTGTGGCGGGATTTCTTTCTCTTCAGTGCAGCGCTTGCCTCCCTGGGAGTCGTACTGTCGCTGGTCCTCTACCGGTACCAGGCCGCACATCTGATGCAGGTCCAGCAGTTTGAAAGACAGATCTCTTCCGAGCGGGAAAATGCCTCGTTGGGTCGGGCTGCAGCAGCAATTGCCCACGAGGTCCGGAACCCCCTGAACGCCCTAGGGATGGGTCTTCAGAGACTTCAGATAGAGGGCGTGGAACTGAAGGATGATCATCGGCATCTGATCGATCTGATGTTAGGCGCAGTCAAGCGTGCCAACGCCAGTGTGGAAGGTCTGTTGAAATATGCACGTCCCCAGAGACCCTCAAAAAAGCCGATACAACTTGATTTCCTGGCTGAAAACATGCTTGACCTCTACAGCCGGCGTTGCGAGGAGTTGGGCATAAAGGTGTCGCGGAGAATCACCTTCCGTAAATCGATCCCCGCTGACCCCGATCTGTTGGGACAGGTAATGGAAAACCTTCTGAAAAACGCGATTGAGGCACAGCCCCATGGAGGTTCTGTCCTCTTGGAGATAGAGAAACGAGGTCAGGACGTCTGTCTCAGGGTGAGAAACCCCGGGTTTAGCTTGAAATCCGAAGAAGCGGATTGTATCCTATACCCCTATTTTACCACCAAAGTGGATGGAACCGGTCTGGGACTGACCATTGCCCGAAGAATTGTGGATGCCCACGGGGGGCATATGGAAGTCCGGGTCCCCGAACCGGGGATGGTGGAGGTCTCGGTCTGTCTCCCTGTGGCCGGAATCGCTCAGAGGTCGGCGCCAAAACAGAGAGGGCATGAAGAGGACCCCATATGAAGATTCTGATTGTAGATGATGATCCGACCCAGAGAGAGCTTTTGAAAGGCTTTCTTGACCGGCAGGGATATCAGACCTTGACCGCCCGGGACGGCCCGGATGCCCTAAGGCGCTTTGAGCGAGAACCCGTCCATCTGGTTCTGCTCGACCACCGAATGCCCGGGCTCACAGGGGACGCGGTGCTGGAAAAGATGAAGCAGATAAATCCGACGGTGCGGGTTATCATGATTACGGCATTTGGGGATGTGGACACGGCAGTGACGGTCATGAAACTGGGTGCGAGTGAGTTTCTGGAAAAGCCGGTGAACCTCTCTGTTCTTTTAAAAAAGATTCAACAGACGGAACAACAAGTTGCGGTTGATGAAGATGTGGCGGTTGTCGAAGCGGTAATGGAAGAAGTCCCTCTCCCCTTGAAGATTGTGGCGGAAAGCCGCGCCATGAAAGAGGTCCTTTCTTTGGTGCGGCGGGTGGCGAAAAGCCAGTGGCCGGTGCTTGTAGCGGGGGAAACCGGGACAGGCAAACAACTTGTGGCCCAGCTCATTCACTTTTTAAGTCCCAGAAATGATGCACCGTTTATCGTGGTCAACTGCGCGGCAATACCTGAGAACCTTTTTGAAAGCGAGCTATTCGGACATGTGAAAGGCGCATTCACCGGAGCCTCCAGCAACCGCCGAGGCCGATTTGAACTGGCTCATGGGAGCACACTCATGTTAGATGAGATCGGTGAGATGCCCATGGCCCTTCAACCCAAGCTTCTGAGGGCGGTTCAGGAAGGGAAGATCAGCCGTGTCGGGAGCGAGGATGAGAGCGAAGTGGATGTCCGTCTGATTACCGCCACTAACCGCAATCTCAAAAAGATGGTCGAGGAGGGGCAGTTCAGGGAAGATCTGTTCTATCGCATCCGGGTGCTTGAGATTGAGGTTCCTCCTTTGCGGCACCGTCGTGAAGAGATACCCGCATTTGTGGATTTTTTTCTGGATCGATATGCAACGTCCTCCCTGAAGTTTACACCCGAGGCGCTGGATATGCTCATAAAGTATCCGTTCCCCGGTAATGTGAGAGAACTGGAGCACATGGTACAGAGAACGGTCACCCTAACGAGGGGACCCTCCATTAAACCGGGTGACCTCCCTGAGGAGGTTCGCCATTTTCAGTTAACCACCGAGGGGTCACTTGCTGAAAGGCTGGAGGCGGTGGAGCATGAAATGATTCTTTCGGCCCTAGAAAAAAGCAACTGGGTCCAGACCAAGGCTGCAGAACGCCTAGGTATAAGCGAACGTGTACTCAGATACAAGATGAAAAAGGGAAGTATCAGAAAGTGAAGACCCAAATCTGCGCGCCAGAGCTTGGAATTTATTTTTGCGCAAGTCCTACAGGCTGTAGTTGGGGGATAACGCGTCTGAAAATACACAGAGAGGATGTTTCCCATGGCCAAGAAACTAACTTATGATGAATTGTAACAGCGGGTAATATCCTCGAGCCTCCAATCATTGGAAAGAGGCCGTAGAACAGAGATTGACTTCCTTAATGGCTACATTTGCGACAATGGAAAAACCCACTGAGTTAACACCCCTATAAACGATGCGGTGTGGACAATGGTCCGTGTAATTGAGGATGGCCGAAGAGAGACCAGTCTGAAAAATTTACATGAGTTGCTTGTTTAAGTTGAGACAGACCTATCCAGCTAATATTGCATGATATTTTAACATCGAAAGGCTGAGTTGCATGGCAGACATATCAAATTTTCGGTGGTGCTGAATGTTTGAGTTATCCAGATGATAGCTTCTATGGCACACGAAGCTTGGCCGTTCTTCAATTCGCTCCCTCAATCGCCCATCTTGATCAGAAGAAGCCATTGAGACTGTTTTTTCTCACTTCAACCCCGCTCTCCGCAGATCGTCCAGTATACCTTCCAGCGTCTTATTGTCTTTGTAGAACCTATCGGATGCCGCATAACTGGCCAAGGTCAGCTCTGGATTTAACGCCAGGGCTTTGCTCACTTGGCTCCTGGCTTCGTCCACCCTGCCAAGTCTCATGTAAACGACAGCTGAACCAGTATGGCCCCAGGTTTGATGCCCTGCCCGGATGAGGACATCCCTAAAAGCCACTAGCGCTAAGTCGTATTGTTGATTCTCCGTATAGGCTTTTCCCAAGTGGCTCGAATACCAGAAGGGATAATGAGGGTGAAGACGCATAGCCTTCTTAAAAAGTTCAATGGCCTCTTGGTAATTTCCAGCATAGTACTTGTTAACCCCCAACATAGCATGCACTTCAGCATTGTTGGGACCGAGGGCCAGGGCTTTCTCCCCGGTGGCGATGGCTTCATCATACTGCCCTTGTGCCATCTGGATGATACCCCACAAGGCGAGTGAGTCTGGGTCGGAAGCATCCAAGACCAGGGCCTTTTGGCAAAACTCAACTGAGCGCATAAAGGATTCAGCCGGGGACTCGGTATAACCGAACCGGGCATCTTGGAAGTGGGTCACGGCTTTCAGTGCCAACGCATTGGCGTATTTGGGGTCCAGCAGCAAGGCCTGGTCCAGAAGCTCCCGTGCCCTGGCGTTATCCTCTTTGGTGTGCCGCTCAAAAAGGTCGTACGCTTTGACGAAATAACCCCAGGCATCTAAGTTCACTGTCGATCTGTGGCGCACGCGGGCTTGCTCTCCGTCGGTCATCTGGACTTGCAGAGCAACTGCAATATTCAGGGTGATCTCGTCTTGCATACCAAAAAAGTCATCTATAATGCGATCGTAGCGTTCTGCCCATAGATGATGTCCGCTGACGGCATCAATGAGCTGGGCTGTGATACGAACCCTCTCGCCCGCCTTCTGGACACTGCCCTCCAGCACGTAACGGACCCCCAGCTCTCGTGCCACTTCTTGGATCTTAACTGCTTTACCTTTGAAAGTGAAAGCTGAATTGCGGGCGATGACGAACATCTGAGGGATCTTGGATAAAGCTGTGATGATATTTTCACTGATACCATCAGCCAGATATTCTTGCTCGGGATCACTGCTCATGTTGACAAAGGGTAATACTGCTATGGATGGCTTATCAGGTAAAGGAAGCTCCTGACTCGTCTCAACATCAGAGATGCTCCCTTCCATCTTTACTCGATA
>JABMQV010000599.1 GCA_013203065.1 Desulfobacteraceae bacterium
AGGATGTGGATTTGGTCATTGAGTCTGTCTTGGAGGACCTGGATCTCAAAAAGAAGATTTTCTCCGATGTCTCAGGCCTGGTGACGGAAGAAGCGGTTCTCGCCACGAGTACATCCTGTTATTCGGTGACTGAGATTACCCAGGCGGCAAAAAATCCACAGAGGGCACTGGGAATGCACTTTTTTAAGCCCCCGCCGGATGTAAAGTTGGTTGAGGTTGTGAGGGCGGTGGACTCTTCTCAGGAGGTCATCGATCTGGTTGTGGATTTCTGTTCGAAAATTGGGAAAGAGACGGTGGTGGCCAAAGATTCCCCTGGTTTTATTGTCAATTATTTGTTTGTCCCTTACATGAACCAGGCCCTCGATTACTATGACCACGGCCTTGCGCACAGGGAGGGGCTCGACACAGCGCTCCGAATGGGGCTTGGATACCCCAAGGGGCCGTTGACCCTGATCGATCAATCGGGTCTGGATGACCACCTGCACCTGACCTCCGTGTTGTATGATCGTCTTAAAGATCCACGGTTTGCCCCTCCGCCGATTTTGAAACGGATGGTGGATGGCGGTAAACTGGGGAAAAAGAGCGGCCGGGGTTTTTACACCTATGATGAGGATTCTTGAAAATGAATTAAGGGATAAACACATCTCTGAACAATTCTTACAGAACGTCCGGCCCCCTGCGCGAGGTGTGCCCTGAAACCCAGGAAAGCATAGGGCTTACCCTTGTCTGTTTGAATCCTTTGATGTCAGAGCCCACTTCCTCACGATGGCCCTTAGTGGAACAACAAAAACCCCGGTGACCCTCTATCGAACAGGATCATTCCATAGGAGGAGACATATGGAAGGGGGAAAGTTAACGCAAAGCTATTACTACAGCCCGGGGGAAATATCGCCGGGTGTTACGCTGGGAGAATACCTGGATAGGACCGTGAAACGCTTCCCCGACAGGAGGGCCTTTGTGTGCCGGGAGAAGTCGGTGACTTGGAAAGAGCTTTGCCGGGTCGTGGATCGGTTGGTTTTGGGGTTGATCGACCTGGGGATCGGTCATGGGGACAAGGTGGCCGTCCTGTTTCCAAACCGTCTTGACTTCATTTATGCGACCTTGGCCCTGGCCAAACTGGGTACAGTCAATATTCCCATTTCAGAGAGGCTTCGTGAGAGAGAAATTCGGTATATACTTGAAAGAACAGAGGCTGTGGCCATCGTTATGGTCAACCAATTCTGGGGGTTTTCTTTTTCAGATCTGATGTTGGAAATAAGGGACGATCTCCCGGAACTAAGGCACATCATTGTTTCGGAAAAAAAGGGGCATCCCCATGAGATCATTCTTGAGGAATTGATTAACAAAGATTGGGAAAGGACCTATCCCGAAGACTATTATCACAAGGTCTACAAGAAAGAACACCCTGTGGAACCCGATGATCTCCTGGAGATCGTATTTACCTCCGGCACAACCGGTGATCCAAAAGGTGTGATGCATACCCACAACACCCGGTGCCGATCGGCCCTGGGGACCATCAGCGGAACACGGCTTACACATGAGGACGTCTGGTTGATCATGGTTCCCCTTTCCCACACAACCGCCCTGGTCAATGCATTTTACACTTCTGTCATCAGTGGTTCGTGTGGCGTGCTTCTGGAGACCTGGAACGTGGAAGAGGCATTCAAGGAGATCGAACGAAACCGCGTGACCATCCCCATTGGCGTTCCCACCATGCCCATTATGATGCTTCAGCATCCTGATATGGGCAAGTTTGACCTTTCCTCGCTAAGGACCATGGCCTTGGCGGGCGCCCCCCTCCCGGTGGAGGTGGCCCATCAGATCATTGAAAGGATGGGCTGTTATATGACCTCGGCCTATGGCATGACAGAAACGGCCATCAGCAATATAACCTCCCTCGATGACGAAGTTGAAATCGTTTGCAGGACCGTGGGAAAGCCCCAGCCGGGCATGGAGCACAAGGTGGTGGACAAAAACCGACGGATCGTCCCCCTGGGCCAGGAGGGCGAGGCATGTGCAAGGGGTCAAAACGTCTGCATCGGATACCTCAAAGACCCAAAGCGAACCGCAGAGGTAATCGACGATCGAGGCTGGATATACAGTGGTGATTTGGCAAAGATGGATGAGGAGGGAAATCTGATCATCGTGGGAAGAATCAAGGATGTAATCGTCCGGGGGGGTGAAAATATTTCCCCCACCGAAATGGAGGATATCCTGTATACCTATGACAGAATAGAACAGGTCGCTGTGATCGGGGTCCCTGATGATCGCCTCGGGGAAGGGACCTGTGCCTGCATTATTCCCAAGAAAGGGGAGTCCTTTACGTATAACGAAATGAAGGGTTTTCTTAAGGATAAGGTGGCACGGTTCAAGATCCCGGATCGAATCGAGTTTATGGATGAATTCCCAACCACACCCAGCGGCAAGATTCGAAAAGTGGAACTGAGGGAACTGATGGCAAAGAAAATCGTAAGTTCTCAGTAAACTCGGGCACCCGAACCCCACTCCAGAAACCCGATTATTTCTACCGGACTTATTGAG
>JABMQV010000600.1 GCA_013203065.1 Desulfobacteraceae bacterium
GATTTTCAAAATTTAGATAGAAAGTATATAAGTAAAGTTCTATAAGGTCAAGGAATAATAATTGGCTGCAGGTTTCTTGACATTGGTGTGAGCGGCATTTAAGGTGGGCATGAAGGGCTTCCCGCCTGTCCCGGCCGCTTATGGGCCGGGTGAACCGGAGGAAGTTGGCCCCCATTTTGAAAGATATGGCCCCATGGACAAAGACAATGACTCGCTGACACCTCTGAAAAATATCATCGCCTCGCTCCTTCAAGATGGTACGCTCCCCTTTAAGCCCGAGGACGCCAATATCTGGGAAGAATGGGATGGCGTGGTGGGGCCTTCCATTTCGGATAATGCCAGACCTTCCTGGATCAGGAATGGCGTGCTCAGGGTCAGGGTCTCGAATGCCGTTTGGCTCCAGGAACTCAAATTTCTGGAGGAGGATATCCGACGGGATTTGAATAAAACACTGGGCCGGGAAGCCGTAAAAAAGATAGAATTCAGGGTCGGTGGGGAATAGAGAAACTCCCCTGACCAAGCAACGGAGAGCCCACCTCCAGGCCTGGTTTCCCCCCCAGGCTGGCCTCAATGAGTGCCAATTCGGCATTGGATTCCACGGTAGGGTAGTTGAGCCGGAGCCGTTTGGGCTCCAGGCCAAAACGCCGCATGCGTACCAGGATCTCTGTCAGACGAACAGAGGGATAGACCAGTGCCAGCCTCCCTTTCTTCCGGAGGAGGCCCCCGGCTGCCATCAAGATATCATCAACGGATGCCAGTAGTTCATGTCTTGCGACGGCCCTGCGCGGATCGGGGTTTATGCGGCCGCTGTTTGCCTGGCGGTAGGGGGGGTTGCAGATGACGACATCGGCCCGTTTCATGGCCATTGGGGGATTTTTGATGTCCCCGATAATCACCTCCATCAGGGTCTTGAACTCATTTAGAGCGGCATTTCGCGCCGCCTGGGACGCCAGCTCTTCTTGAATCTCCAGCCCAAAGGCATGTCCCACCGGCTTTGTCAGCAGCAGAACCAACAGGATGATGCCGCAGCCCGTTCCCAGGTCCACCACCACGTCCCCGGGTCTTATTGTCACAAATTCGGAGAGCAGGATGGCATCAATGGAAAATCGGTAGCCATCTTTGGATTGGAGAACCTTTAGGCGGCCCCCCATGAAGTGGTCAACGGATTCTCCGGGCCGCAGGTCGATTTCATGGGACCTGGATGATTTCATAAGGATCTATCTTATTAAACACCAGACCTGATAACACCTTGGGATAAAAGTAGGTTGATTTCCTGGGCATGACCAGGGAGTTGCCTGCCACCTCTTTGACATGGTCCGCCTTGGTGGGGTTCAGGAGGAACGTCATCTGATATTCCCCCGACGCCACCTGCGAGAGGGCCGTCTCCATGTTGCTTTCATAATGGAACCGCTTTTCGTCATCCAGATCTTCCTTGCTGAAGCCCAAACCCCTCTGGAGCATAAACCGCGAAAGGACGAGCACGTCAAGTTTCCTGAGTGAAGGATGGAGATCGTCGCCCATCTCTTCTCTGGCCCCCTCCTTCAGTGAAAAGATATGGTATTTTTCGGTGCCATGTTCAAAAAACGCGATGCCGGTACTTGTGATCCCTGCCTCCCGAAGCCTTTCTTTGATGGCAGCGGCTTCCCCGGCGGCAGGGGAACTCGAGAAATGAAAGCTTTTTATGTGGAACCATGGTTCCATTTCTCTTAAAAATGGCTCAAGTCGAAAGCCGGGCACGGACGTAACGAGCCGATGCGAGGGAAGGATCGTCAGGCCTTTGTCATTCATATTGGACAAATACATCATGACATATTCATAAGACCGGTTGGCAGGGCGTCTTCCATGCCTGGCCCTCATAAAGTTTCGGAAGTTACGCGAGGTTTCGTAACGGTGGTGGCCGTCCGCGATAAATATGGTCTTTTTCAACAGGGCATCGGCCACCCTTTTGAACAAAGGAGGATTTTGCAGAATCCACATCCGGTGTCGCGTGTCATCTTCAGAGTCAAAATCCATCAGGGGGTGGGCGTCAATGGCCTCCCTGCACAGGCCGAGGATGGTGTTGTCCGGATCTTCAAAAAGGCTGAATATCTGGCTTAACTGGGAATTGCAGGCCCTCATGAGCATTAACCGGTCATCTCTGTGGGCCGAAAAGGTCCTCTCATGCGGCAATATGACACGGCTGTCCTGTTCTTCTATCCGGACCAATGCGATGATGCCCCATCTGGTTCGCGGGGGCTCTCCGCCCCCTGGATGGTACGTTAGGGAAGTGGTATAGATGCAGGGTTCGTGGGAACGTATCAGGGTGCCCTCGGATTCCCACCTCGCAAGGTAGTCGGCGGCCCTGGTATACCGGTTATCCCAATCAGAATCCCCGGTCTTTTTCTTTCCCAAGACGAGGCGAATGACATTGTGGGGGTCTGCCTGGTAATACTTCTCCTGTTGCTCTCCCGAGATGACATCATACGGGGGGGCCATCAGGTTTGCCAGGTCTTGCCTTGTGTGGAAGTTGTATGTTAGTCCCTTAAAGGGTGCGATAATGGCCATTTTTTTGTCCTTGTTATCCTGTGACGATAGATTTTAGCGCCCCATTTCACTCCTAGATGACAACTGTGTCAAGGGAATTTGGGGCTGGAGGTTCTTTGAATGATTTCTGCGAAAACGAACAACCATGATGCTGCGCTATCCAAAGAGCATCCGGATCTCATCATCGAGGGGGGCATGCTTCTCACGATGGTGGAAGGTGAGGAACCCATCCCGGGTTCAACGGTCCATGTGACGGATGGGCGGATAGCCCGTATCCTGAGGGCGGGTGAAA
>JABMQV010000601.1 GCA_013203065.1 Desulfobacteraceae bacterium
ACCATAGGCCTCTTTTCGAATTTTCCTTGCTGGGATCCCCAGTTTTTCAAGTTCGGGGATACAAAACCCGTACATCTCTTGGGGGCCACAGAGATAAAATGTCTTATCATCCAGATGGTCAAGCGTTTCCTTTATGAGACTACCCGCAATCAACCCGCTTTGTCCCAGATATCCCTCTTCAGGGTTTTCAATGACCGGCAGGTAGTGGATGTTCTCAGATTGCTCTGAGATTGTGTTGAGCGTTTCGTGAAATATCATATCATCAAGGTCTCTGTTGCCATAAAAGAGATAGATGCTTCGATCCAGCCCGCACTCAGCAACCTCGCGAATCATGCTCATAAAGGGTGTGATGCCACTCCCCCCCGCAAGACAGATCATTTGCCTGTCATGGAAGAGGGGATTGAAATAGAAGTTTCCAGCAGGCCCGGAACTTTCAATGATCTGTCCCTTAACCACCTCATCGAGCAGGTAGTTTGAGACCAGTCCCCCGTCTACCCTTCTCACGGTAATATCATAATACCCGGTCTGATTTGGGGCTGAGGAGATGCTGTAGGGCCTGGTGGTCCGTATCTTGCCAATCTCAAGAAACAGTGTGATGTATTGTCCGGCCTGAAACGGGGGGAGGTATTTGTTTGTTGCCACCAGTCGCAGCGTCTTGGTGGATGGGGTCTCTTGGAAGATGTCCGACACACGGAATTCCAGACGTTGGGGGTGGAGGAGATTGATGTACTGATCAGGCGAATCTTTCCTTTCCGTGTAGTCTATTCCGTACTTTCTGGTCACCGCGATCTCTTCAACAATATCACTGTAACCGTCAAATTCCTCGAAGATCATTTTTTTCATGGTCTTCTCCTGTCTATACTCCCATTTCTTTTAGTATGGACTTTGCTGCTGAAAGCCCGGCTTCCAAGGTGGGTTGGAAACCGCAGTCTCCCACCCATCCGCTGGCAAAATAGAGGCCTTCAATGGGGGAATAACGCCCCGGTTGAAAGAACATGGCGTCTTTTGTGTACTGTTCAAATCCGTAGATGGCGCCGCTGGGGTGCCCCAGATATCGCATGTGTGTGAGCGGGGTCGCCACTTCGAGTTCTTCTATGTGTCTTCGAGCATCAGGGAAAACGCTTTCGACCCTTTGCAGCATGGCCTCCGCGCATCGGTATTTTGTGTCGTGATATTGCGAGGGGGGCACCCGGAGCCAGGGTTCACCATATTTCAAGGTGACGATGTTGGCCTGGCAGGTCCCGGGAGGAGAAAAACCGGGATCAGCCACGTCATAACAACTCAGGACCATCAGTTCATCATCTATATCCAGACTTCGCATCCGATCCAGATTCCCATCGGAAATATCGGTGTTGGCCATGAGAAAGGTGGTGGATTCGGTGATCCCAAGCTGTGAGGGTTCACAGTCAAATCCCGCGAATGTTACAAATGCGGACGGGCTGAGGGTCCTGCCTCTCATTTCCCTCAGGGCCGTATTGGGGACGTGTTCAGAGTGGATAAGTTGGACGTAGGTGGAGACCTGTGAGGCATTGGAAATGACATACTTTGCGGGTATGTGATCCCCGTCTTCCGTGATTACTCCCTTGACAGTGCCGTCTTTCACGATGATCCTCTTTGCAGCGCAATTAAAGCGAACCGTACCGCCATTTGAGAGAAACCGGTTTGTAATGGCATTTGAAAGGGCCTGAGAGCCCCCCTTTATGTGAAAAGGTTTGAACTCAATATAGACGAAAAAAAGCATGGCAAGATAGGCAAAGGACAACCTGGTGGGCGGTAAGCCAAGAAATCCCCAGTAGACCGAGATAACTGCCTTTAGCAGCGGATCGGTAAAGAGTTCATCCAATACTTCAATTGCCGGCTTGAATGCATGGCTGTAAAGTACCGGATACTTTTCGCGCGAGGGATCAGGGTCTTTAAAGTAGAAGGCGGCCAGCATCTGGTTGGCATAGCTGTAAGCCAGGTCAAAGAATTTTTCTATGCCCTTTTTTTCGTGGGGGAATTTTTCTTGAAGTGCGGAGATCACCTGCTCTTTGTCGGTCTTGAGGCTGAGCCTGAAACCATCGGGCATGGCCACATGGTAAAGATCGGACATTTCCACAAATTCCAGATCATCGATCACACCCAGGTTGTCGAACATCATCCGCAAAGGGCCGGGCGCCTCAGGTGTCCCCATTCCACTGAGCTGGTGAAGCGCCACCTCAAACTCAAACCGCCCACGGCAAAAGCTGGTGGCGCATCCACCGGGTATGTTGTGCCGCTCAAGGAGCAGGACATTGAGGCCCTTTTGGGCCAGCCCAGCCGACGCCGTAAGGCCTCCGTTACCCGCTCCCACGACCACCACATCATATCCTTCCATAAGACCTCCTATTTCTCCTTTTTTGCCCGTTCCATCTCCATCTCCCTGAGCTTTCTTCGTATGACCTTTCCGACGGTGCTTTTGGGAAGTTCATCCATAAATTCAACCAGCTTTGGGACCTTGTAGGCAGCAAGCTTTTCTCTGCAAAAGGAGATAACCGCCTCTTCAGTCAGAGTCTCACCCGGCTTTGTGACGACAAAGGCCTTGACCGTCTCACCACGGTAGGGGTCTGGTAACCCTACGGCACATGCCTCTTGTATCTTGGGATGCTCATAAAGGACCTCGTCGATATCCCTGGGGTAGATGTTGTAGCCACCGGCAATGATCATATCCTTTTTGCGGTCCACAATAAAAAGGTACCCCTCGTCGTCCATGTAACCGATATCCCCGGTATAGAACCACCCCTCTCTGATGGCATCGGCGGTCTCTTCGGGTTTCTTGTAATACTCCTTGGTGAGCTGGGGGCCGTTTAGCAGGATCTCACCGGATTCTCCAAGGGGCAGGTCCTTTGTGCCCGTCTCCAAATCTACGATACGGCAGTCCGTGTCCGAGACCGGGATGCCCACACTCCCCACCTTGGTCTTTCCTCCCCAGGGATTGGCATGGGAGAGAAGGGTGGTTTCGGTCAGGCCGTAACACTCCACAATGGAAGACCCGGTGGCATTCTCCCACTCACGGATGGTCTCAAGGGCAAGGGGGGCGGCCCCTGAAACGGTATACTTGATGAATGAGAAGTCGGCTTTGGAGAAGTGTGGATGGTTGAGAACCCCTATAAATATGGTCGGGACGCAGGTAAAGACCGTGGGCCGGAACCTGCTGGTCAAGTCGAGTATGCCCGCTGGTTCGGGGCGTGGAACCAGAACGACCGTAAATCCCCTGAATATGGAATGGTTCATGACCACTGTAAAACCGGCGGAATGAAATATTGGGAAGATCCCGAGGAGGCTCTCGGTCCCATCCTCAGCATCGTGGAACCATGCCTTCAGCTGCTGTACGTTGATGCTGAGGTTGGCATGGCTGAGCATAACCCCTTTGGAGAGGCCCGTTGTCCCTCCGGTGTACAAAAGGCTTGCCAGGTCCTTAAAGGCCACCTCGGTATCGGGTGGCGTGGAGGGGTATTTCTTTACGAGGTCCATAAAGTCATGGACCCCCTCATTTGGATCGGTCTTCCGGTGCATGGCTTTCTTTACTAAGGGAAAGAGCTGTTTTTTTGGGAAAGGCAGATAATCTTTGATGTGGCATGCGATGATGGTCTCTATCCCGGTCTTTTCCTTCAGCTTCTGTATCCTGGGAACAAGGAGATCCAGGCAGATGGCCATTTTGGAATCAGAATCGTTGAGCTGATATTCGAGTTCGCTTTCCGTGTAAAGAGGATTGTTCATGACCACCGCTGCACCCAGCCTGAATACGGCATAGGCCGCAACCACCACCTGGGGCATATTGGGAAGCAGGAGTGCCACCTTGTCTCCTTTTTGAATACCCAGGTCTGCCAGGGCGGTGGCAAAACAATTGACCAGATCGTCCAGTTCTTTGTAGGTGATCCGCTTGCCCATCATGATGAGGGCAGTGGTGTCTGGAAAGTTTCCGGCTGTCCTTTCAAGCGCCGCGGGCAACGTAATTTCCTCATAATCCACACTCGGGGGAACTTGAGGCGCATACGCCTTGTGCCAGATTCGCTCTTCCATGAGGGACTCTCCTACGATTTCAGATTTCGGATTTCAGATTTCGGAATTACAGCGAATCACGAATGACATCCAACATCAATTTCATATTTCCAGTTTCCAGTTTCAAATTTCAAGTTTCAGATTTCCAGTTTAACTCTCAATTCTCAATTCATAATTCATAATTCCTACCGGATTTTTTGATGAGTTCATTGATGATAATGAGTTTCTGAATCTGATTTGTACCCGCCCCGAACTCGATCCC